>JALRHE010000220.1 GCA_023253235.1 Steroidobacteraceae bacterium | reverse complement strand
AGACAGTTGTGACCGCATCTGGCACACTGGCACCCCGCTGCAGCGGTTTCCGCCTTGAACTCTCCTCCACCAGACCATCGAATCGCCCGAAGACTCTTGTTCGGTATCCCGCTCGGGCTCTTGCTCTGGCGCAGCCTCGGCGTGGTCAGTACGTCCATCGGATTAGTGAATGCGTTCATACCGATCCTGCCGACCACCATCTTCCTGATCATTGGCGCTTGGGCGTTTGGCAAAGGAGCTCCCCATTGGCGCGAGAGGCTCATGCAACATCGCCGATTCGGCAAGACGTTACGCGACTGGGAGGATGGCGGCCGAGTATCGCGACGCGGCAAGATCCTGGCAGTCGTCGGAATCAGTGTGAGTTGGGTAATCAGCGTCTACTTCGTCGGACTCACCTGGATCATCGGCGTCGTTGGCCTCTTCCTCGCAGGCCTCGCCATTTGGCTCGCCACGCGACCTCTACCCCGCGAGTGAGCCAGATAGCGTCGTCACGCAGGCCCCGCCCACCCAAACGTCTCCTTCAAGACCGAGCTCTATTTCGACCCGACCATGGCGCCCGACGCACTGCCCCTGCGCTGCCGCGTATTGCTCACCGAGTTGTAGCTCGCCGGATAGCCGTCGGAAAACGGCAACGGCCCCGTTGCCACTACCACACACCGGATCCTCATCGACGCCTTGGGACGGAGCGAACGATCGGACTTCGATACCGACCGACGACTCGGCGTACAAGGTCACGCCCGTGATACCCAGAGACTCTTCAAGAGCTCGCATCGCGCCCAAAGCCGGCGTTATTGCCAGCAGTTGATCGACCGAGGGCATTTTGGCCACGAGCCATTTCGGTCCGACATCGATGACACGCGGCTCTCGCGATCGATCAATCTCGCCTCCTAATACGTCAACCAGCGCCGCCACAGTCTGTGCACTCACGGCCGTCGTAACGGCCTTCGGTAATCGCAGCCGATATCTCGACGTGCCCTGGTCGCGCGACGGGATGATGACAACGCAACCTGCGCCGCATTCTTGAACCAGCTGGACGCGATCACCGCCCCCACCAACCGACAGCACGGCGTGTGCACTACCGAGCGTGGGATGCCCCGCGAACGGAAGCTCGCTGCGCGGCGTGAAAATACGCAACCGGTAATCAGCACCTTGTACGGTCGGCGGCAAGACAAAGGTCGTTTCCGAGAGATTGGTCCAGCGAGCGATCTTTTGCATATCTGCGGTAGACAGACCCTCGGCATCCAAAACCACAGCAACTGGGTTCCCGAGGAAAGGGTCGGCACTGAAAACGTCGATGATGTGTAAACGGCGCATATAGTTACCTGCCCGCCAAAGAATAGATTGCGTTTTGGGGCATATTCCGTGAAAGACTTTTGTGCGACAACGTACAGTGCCTGTGGGGGAGGATCCTGTATATGGCGTTTCGCCACGCACTTTGCGCGCTTGCGCTGTCCTGCATCGCTGTTACTCCGGCTACTGCCCAAGTGCAGGGTGGCGTCGATGAGGTCGTTCGCGAACTCGGCTTCGCTTTGGAGCTACCTGTTTCCAAGTCCGTGGCCGCAACCGGCACCCTGCTGCATGTCGCCAAAGTCCGTCTCCCGGAAGCGGAGTTTGTCGCTCTGACCGAGTCCTTGCCCGGGACCGAACGGGTGATCAATCAAGCCGCCAACGTGCTCGCAGCCGATATGCCTCAGGACATGGCCAGTGTCCCTGCCGCCTACGACAAACTATCTCTTCCGCGCGATCAAGTCGCGCGCCACCGTAACTTCATACTCGATTACGTACGCAAGAACGGCGAACGCAAAACCGTCGCCAGCTTGCAAAAGGC
>JALRHE010000104.1 GCA_023253235.1 Steroidobacteraceae bacterium | reverse complement strand
CGCGTGTGGTCGTCCGACGGGTCTGGTTTGACTGAGACGGTGGCACCGAGGCTCGCAGCGCGCTGCCACAACGGGGTAATCGCACTCGTGGATCCAGTGGCGCGATTTCGATCGTCGCTGCGGGTGCGGCCGCGGTGAGTGTCGCTTTGGCCGTTGCGATGATGTCGCCCAGATCATGAAGACCTGGAGCGGCGTGAATCGGTAGCGTCGTGAGCACGGTGCCGATAGCGGCGAGCACCTTGGTAAATCGCGTGATCAGGTTCATGGCATTGACAGAGCAATCGTCGTGCCATGCGGGTGCGTCAATAAAGCGGCACGGCAGGCTCAAACTGCTCGGGACCGACGACCTTATCTATAGGGGCGTCGTGTTGTTGCAGTCACTTAAGTGCATCCATTTCGAACTGAACGACAGCGCTGTGGCACAGCCATTGCTCAATCCAAACCGAGGCCATTTTTTTGGCGGAGGTTCCAGCGATGTTCGATCTCGATGCTCATCTGCGACTACATACCGAGTCGCTCAAGCTCAGCGCGAAGCGCAGTGAGGTGCTCGCGCGCAACCTGGCCAATGCTGAGACGCCTAATTACAAGGCGGTCGATTTCGACTTTCAACAGGCGCTTGCCGCTGCGACGGGCGCCGATCGCTCCATCTCCGGCGCCGCGTTGCGTTTAGCGACGACCCGTAGCGGCCACACAGCTGGCACCGCCTCGGCAGCCGACTCACCCGTCGATGCCTCGCTGGCGCTGACCGAGCGCGAGGCTCGCATGCCGTCGCTTGATGGCAATACCGTCGATGTGCAGATGGAGCAGGCGGCGTTTGCGCAAAACGCGGTTCGATATCAAGCATCGCTCAACTTCGTGAACTCACAATTGCGCGGTCTGATGACCGCGATCACGGGGCAATAATCATGGCTAGCCTCAAGATTTTCGATATCGCAGGCTCCGGAATGGCGGCCGAGTCCGTCCGTCTGAATACCGTCGCGAGCAATATCGCCAACGCCAACAGCGTCGCCTCGAGTCCCGACAAGGTCTACAAACCGCGCCAGGTCGTTTTCGAAGAAGTTCGTCGTCAGACGAGTGAAGTCGAAGCGGCCTCGGCTGTGCGCGTCAAGGACGTGGTTGAAGCCGATGTCGAAGCGTTGATGCGCTACGAGCCGGGTAACCCGATGGCCGACGCCAGCGGCTATGTGTATTCACCCAACATCAGTGCCGTCGATCAGATGGTCGACATGATCGCAGCCTCGCGTTCCTACCAAAACAACATCGAGGTCATGAACACCTCGCGTGAGCTGATGCTCGCCACCTTGCGCCTCGGACAGTAACGTCATGACCACACTCGACGCCATCAATGCGGGCCAACCTGCCAACGCTGCGACCTCCAAAGGTGCGCTCGAGCAGTTTGGTTCCGATCAGTTTCTGACCCTCATGCTCGCGCAGTTGCGCAATCAAGACCCGATGAAGCCTTTAGAGCCGACTGAGTTCATTGGCCAGCTTGCGCAGTTTACGACCGTAAGCGGTATCCGCGAGATGCAGGACTCGATGAGTTCGATGGTGGATTCGCTGAGATCTTCGCAGGCGCTCTCAGGAGCGCAGATCGTGGGTCGCGACGTTCTGGCCGCAGGTTCTACTGCGAGATTCGACGGCGCTCGCGCCATCGAAGGTGCGGTGGAGTTGCCAGAAGGAGTGCGCGAGGCGAGTGTGATCGTACGTGATGCCAGCGGGGCCTTGGTCGGTCGTCTGCCGATCTCGCCCGCGGCGGGCCTGCAGTCGTTCAGTTGGTCGGGAGCGCGTCTCGACGGCACTGCGGCAGCACCCGGCGCCTATCAAATGGAGTTGATCGCCAACGTCGGCGGTCGCAATCAGTCGATGGAGGTCATGCTGCGTAGCCGCGTCAATAGCGTGACTCTAGATACCAATGGACGCGGCTTGACCCTCAATACGCCGAACGGATCGCTGTTGCTCAGCGATGTGCGGCAAGTGATGTAATTTCGGAGGAATGAATCATGAGCTTTAACATTGCGATCAGCGGTTTGAATGCAGCGCAGACGGACCTGTCTACGACGGCGAACAATATCGCGAATGCGAGCACGCTGCTCTTGGCGTTCTTTGTCGTGATGTATTCGGTATCGAGCCTCAATACCGGTAAATACCGCGTGATGTCCGAGGCGCTGATGGCGGCGTTCCGTGGTGAACCTCAACGCGATATGCCGATCACCGTCGAGGTCCGAGAAGGTATACCGACGACGGATCTCGTCACCATGCCCGAGAGTGAGTCGCAAGCGGGGGCACCTCCGTCGCCAGGGCGAACCACCCGCGGGATGTCGTCTCAGCAGACACCGGATCTGTCGACCTTGGCAAATCGTATGGCGCAGGCGATGGCCAAATTGGTGATGGTGGACAAAGTCATCATCCGCCAGCACAAAGATTGGCTAGAGGTCGAAATTCAGAACGATGTGCTCTTTCCCTCCGGCTCGGCGATGTTGTCTCCGGAGGCAGTCGCGTTGATGAAGACGGTCGGTACCGCCCTTGCGGATATCAATAATCCCATCTTCATCGAAGGCCATACCGACAACGTGCCGATCAACACGGCGCAGTTTCCCAGTAATTGGGAGTTGTCTGCCGCGCGCGCCGCATCGGTATTGAAGTTACTGAGTGAGAACGGGGTCGCGCCGACGCAGATGACGGTGCTCGGCTACGGCGAGCAACGGCCGCTGCAATCGAATGACACCGCTGAGGGGCGTGCTGCGAATCGCCGAGTCATACTCGCGATACTCGAACCCGAGAGATTACGTCGCGGTCTCTACTCCATTGCGCCATCGAGCGGGCCACGCCCGACATCGCCTCGGGTGGAGGCGCAACTCAACTCCGTCAGTCCGGCAACGCCATGATGACGACCCTCTGGTTGGTTCTGCTCACCACGTTGGTGAGCGGTGGAATCGTCGGTCTGGCTCTGTTTTGGCGAGGTAATGCCCGGGTGCTGAACGAACTGCAGCAGCGCGTGCAGACACAGTCGGAGCAAGTATTGGCGTCGCGAGCGCGCCTCGATCGACTCGAAGTGGAGATGCGTGCCGTGCTTGAACGTACCCGTCAGGTGGCACCGCCACCGGTTGCCGCGCCCCTCGGCGCCGAGCTCGCGCCGCGTCTAGCGGCTGCGGGCGCGAGCACAGACGAGCTGATACGTGCTTGCGGCATGACGGAGGACGAGGCTGAACTCGTGAGGCGATTGCACGGACGAGGTGGGGCGTGACACATCGCGGGTACGAGTTTGTCGATCGCATCAAGCGGCAGGTGGATCAGGGTGGTCTCGAGATTGCCTGTTTCCCAGAGGTGGCCAACGAGCTGATCCGCCACCTCGATAGCGAGTTCGTCTCGGTCAACGACATCGCCCGCATCGTCACTCACGAGGCGGCACTCGCTGTTCGGGTGATAGGCATGGCCAACTCCGCGGCTTATCGCTCAGGCGGTCGGACGATCACCGATGTGCGCAGTGCAATTACCCGTATCGGTTTACGTGCGTTACGCGGTGTGATCTTTGCGTTCGCGGTGATGCAGATCCGTGCCGCACAGCAGTTACGGCCGGTGCAGTATCGAATTGGTGACGTCTGGCAGCGAAGCACGGTCGTTGCGACGTTCTCCCATCTGCTCGCCAGTGAACTGCGTGTTGAACATCGTCAACTCGATCCAGAGCTTGCGATGCTCGGTGGCTTGATGCACGGTGTTGGCAAGATCTACATCCTCGCCGAATCCGCGCTCTATCCGGAATTAGCCGACGATGGCGCCTTACTGGATGACATCGTGCGGGCGTGGCACGCACCTGCCGCGAGAAAACTGCTGGAGCAGTGGGGTCTAGGCTCGCAAGTCGCGGAGGCGGTGAGCGAACATGATGCAGCAGACGAGTCCTTGCGTAATCAAGCAACTCTTGCCGATCTGCTGCACGCGGCGATGATTTTCGCAGAGTTGCGTAGTGAGCCTGCCGACTTGGCCCGACAATTGTCAGCATCCCGCGCCTGCCAGAGACTCGGTCTATCGCGCTTGGACCTGAGCTATGTGCTGCAACAGATCGCCGGAGATGCAGGTTCGCTCGATCGCGTGCTGCTTTAGAGGTGCTTTGGCCAGAGCATTGGCTAAAATGGCGGCATGCTTCGACTTGCCTCTTTTCTGCTCTGTGCCTTGAGTTGCCTCGGGATCGCTCAGGCCAACGAGTATCCTCTGCGTGAGGATGGGGCGGACATCTTCGGTCAAGTCGAGCGCATCCGTACGCGCTATGAGGACACACTGATCCAGATCGCGCGCCGCTACAGTCTCGGCTACGAGGAGTTGCTGCGCGTCAATCAAGGCGTGGATCCTTGGTTGCCGGGCGAGGGCACCGAGGTTCTCATTCCTGGGCAGCGTTTGTTGCCGCCGGGTGAGCGCGAGGGGATCGTGGTCAACCTGCCTGAGCATCGTCTTTACTATTTTCCGAAGCCCAAGAAGAACGAGCCTGCGACCGTGCTGACCTACCCGGTGAGTGTCGGCAAGATGGATTGGCGCACGCCGATCGGCTCCACCAAGATCGTCAGCAAACAGAAAAATCCGAGTTGGACACCGCCCAAGTCGGTACATGAAGAGCGTAGACGCTTGGGTGAGCCGCCATTGCCGAGCGTCGTTCCGCCGGGGCGTGACAATCCATTAGGGGCGCATGCCATGCGCCTTGCGATTCCTGGTGGCGCGTATCTCATTCATGGCACCAACAATCCCGATGCCGTCGGGATGGCGGTGACCCACGGTTGCTTGCGCATGTATCCCGAGGACATCTCGACTCTGTTCGAGCGAGTGCCGGTTGGAACCAAGGTCACGTTGATCGACGAACCGGTCAAGATGACCAAGATCGATGGCGAGGTGTGGCTCGAGGTGCACCCGCCCATCGACGATCAGGGCCGTGCGACGGCGGTTTCGCTCGAAGCGTTCGAAGCGAGACTCGATGCGCTGCTTGGCGAGTCGGAGGTCGTGATCAACTGGGATATCGCTCTCGAAGCGCTGCGAGATGCGCGCGGCATCCCGGTGATGATCGGTCTCGAGCTGCTGCCCGAGGAGCCCGATCCGAGCGAGTCAACCTCACCCGAATCAAACCCAGCCGAATCAAACCAAGGCGACGTGGTGCCCACCGTCAACGGGTAAAACGACACCGTTAACGTAGGAGCCGGCATCCGAAGCGAGCAGCAGGGCGGGCCCGACCAGTTCACCCAATTGGCCTGCGCGACCCGGCGGAATGCGCTTCAGGTATTCGCGACCCGCGTCCGTAGCGAAATAGTCCTCGTTCATCTCGGTGACGAACCAACCTGGGGCGAGCGCGTTGACGCGAATGCCGTAGCGAACGAACTCGAGCGCGAGGCTGCGGGTCAAAGAAATCAGTGCGGCCTTGGACGCCGAGTAGGCCGAGTAGCCCGGGCCGACACCAAGCCCCAGCACAGAGGCGATGTTGATCACGCTGCCGCCGCGTTTGGCTGCGACCAGTCGCTTGGCGACTTCCGCTGTGAGGTTCCAGGCGGCGGTGAAGTTCGTCGCCATGGTCGACTCGAGAGCTTCGGTCGAGGTTTTCAGGAAGGAGGCGGGCTGCGCCACGCCCGCGTTGTTGATGAGTACGTCGACCACGCCAAGCTCTGCTTCGATCTGCGCAAGAGCGCTCGCGATCATGTCGGTCCGCGTGACGTCGAGAGAGACCGTCGTCACGGCGGCACCCGTCGCTTTCAATTCGTCAGCGAGCGCTTGTAAGCGTTCCACCCGTCTTGCCGCCAGAGCGACACGTCCGCCCGCCGCGGCGAACTGGCGTGCCAGCATCGCACCGATGCCGCTGGATGCACCCGTGATCAGGATGGTCTTGCCGTCGAGACGAAAGCTTTTGATAGGGTCGTTCATGCAACGATGATAACGTACTGCCGATGAATTCAACTGCAGAGGCCGCGGTGCCGGTAGGCAATCTCACATGAGCGGAGTCATCACACTCACCTCCGATTTCGGTCTGAAAGATCCGTTCGTCGGCGTGATGAAGGGGCGCATATACAGTCACTTTCCAATGGCCAAGATCGTCGATCTGACCCATGAAATCGTCGCGCACTGGCCGGCCGAGGCGGGGTTTTGGTTACGTCGATCGTTCCCGTATTTCCCCACTGGCACCGTGCACGTGGCCGTGGTCGACCCTGGCGTCGGGACAGCGCGAGACATCGTTCTGATCGAATCGCATCAGCACTGGTTTCTCGCACCCGACAACGGCTTGTTGGCACCGATCGTCGAGCACGATGGCGCAGCCCGGATCTGGCGTTTGAATAACGATCGTTTGCAGGGGCTCGGCCTTCAGAAGCCCAGTTCGACTTTCCATGGGCGCGATATTTTCGCACCGGTGGCGGCTGAGCTGGCCGCGGGTCGCTGGCAGGCCGATACCATCGGCGAGCGCGTGCCGTCGGTGATTCCCGCCTGGGTCGATGAGCCCGAGGTGGGTCTCGATAGCATTACCGGCGTGGTGATCACGATTGATCACTTCGGCAATCTGCTCAGCAATATCGGTGTCGCGCTCCTTGAGCGGTGGGTGGAGCCGCGAGTCCATATCGGTCAGTCGATCCTCCCGCTACGTCGTACCTACGGTGACGTTGCGCCAGGTCAACCGATTGCCCTCATCAACTCCTTCGGCGTGGTCGAAATCGCCGTGGCGGAGGGCCGGGCATGCGATGTACTCGGTCTGTCCCGAGGCGCTCCGGTCGTGTTGCGGGACGCGGTCGGTAAACGCTGAACTTGCGCCGGGACGTGGTTTCGTTATAGTGCTCGGCTCCGACCGGGGAGGTCGTTTCTAACTCCTTGATTCTTAAGGATAAGAGAGCATTGATGATGTCCGAACGCGACACCGAGAGCTTCGAAATCGACGAAGACCTGCTGGGCGAGGTCAGTAACCAGGAAGACAACAACGACTACGACCGGTTTTTAGACCGTGTCGAGCGTCGTGCTAAACCCGTCGCCGGCACGCGCGGCAAGGCGGCCTGGAGCAAGGTCGAAGAAGTCATGGCGGACAAAAAACTCGCCAAGGATCTACGCGAAGTCTACGACGACGAACTTTGATGGCGAGGTCAACCATGGGTACCTCGCTCCCTTGGATCGTGTTGAAGTTCGGAGGCACCAGCGTCTCCTCCGAGCCCAATTGGCGGCACATCTGCGAGATCGTCCAGCAGCGCCGCCAAAGCGGCGCACGAGTTCTGATCGTCCACTCGGCTTTGAGCGGTGTTACTGATCGTCTCGAGAAGTTGCTGGAGGCGGCCCTGCGGGGTGAGCACCTCGAGCCGCTTGGCGCGCTTCGCGCGCGACACACTGAGCTCGCCACGGCGCTCGGCATCGCGCCGCAGGTTGAAAAAGCGCTTGATCCTTGGTTCAGGGAGCTGACGCACCTCGTCGACAGCATCGCGTTGATTCGTGAAGTGACTGAGAAATCACGCGCACGCGTCATGGCGATGGGCGAGCTACTCGCGACGGAAATCGGCGCCTGTTATCTGCGTAGTCAGGGTGTCGAGGCTGCTTGGCTCGATGCGCGCAGTGTGTTGCGAGCGGAGCAGCGCGAAGCGGCCAGTATCAAGGCAAGTTATCTCTCGGCGACCTGCGATTTCGCGCCAAATGCCGAGGTGGGCGCGAAGGTTGCCGCAGCTGGTGATGTGGTGATCACGCAGGGCTTCATCGCCAGCGACGCCTCGGGCGATACCGTTTTGCTGGGGCGGGGTGGCTCGGATACCTCGGGCGCGTATTTCGCAGCTTTGCTCTCGGCGCAGCAGCTCGAGATCTGGACGGATGTTCCCGGTATGTTCAGCGCGAATCCGCGCTCGATGCCGACGGCTCGTCAACTGCTCGAGCTCACCTACGACGAAGCTCAGGAGATCGCCACGGCAGGCGCGAAGGTGCTGCACCCGCGGTGCTTGTTGCCCGTCAGGCAGTACGCCATACCGCTCTTCGTATACGCCACCCAGGTGCCGCAGTTGCGCGGTACTCGTATCACGTCTGTGCCAGGTAGCGATGCGGCACAGGTGAAGGCGATCTGCGTCAAAAAGGGCATTACGCTCGTCTCGCTCGAGAGCCCCGGAATGTGGCATCAGGTTGGCTTTTTGGCCGACGTGTTTCAGATCTTTAAGAAGCACGGCCTATCAGTCGATTTGGTGTCGACCTCCGAAACCAACGTGACCGTGTCGCTCGATCCGCAGGCCAACGCGCTCGATAATGCGGTGCTCGAGCAGCTGCAGGCCGATCTGAGACCCCTGTGCCGGGCCGATCTGATCGGGCCTTGCGCCTCGGTCAGCGTGGTCGGCCGCAATATTCGTAGCATCCTGCACCAGTTGGGCGACGCGCTCGAACTTTTCGCCGAGCAAAGAATTCATCTTGTCAGCCAAGCGGCGAACGATCTGAACCTCACGTTCGTCGTCGATGAAAATCAGGGCGATCGTCTTGTCGAGGGTTTGCACGAGCTCTTGATTCGACCGGTACGCGATGACGCGGTCATCGGTCCGACGTGGGAGCGTCTCTTTGGCAGTGGCAAACAATCCACTGAGACGAACGTCGAGCCCTGGTGGCAATCGCGTCGATCGGCTCTGCTCGATTTGATGCAAACACGTGACTGCGCCTACGTTTATGACGTGAAAACCGTCGAGCAGCGCTGCGCCAGCTTGCGCGCGATGAAAGCGCTCGCGCGTGTGTCGTATGCGATGAAGGCCAACTCGAGCCCTGAACTACTCC
>JALRHE010000147.1 GCA_023253235.1 Steroidobacteraceae bacterium | reverse complement strand
GAAAGATTCCAAAGCGCCGCTCGAGGATGGGCTGAGCAGCGAACAAGAGACCGTAGGTGAGCGCAACGCCCGCCGCCACGCCTGCACTCGCCAGAATGCCGGCCTCGGTGATCAGCAGCGTGAAGATGTGTTTCGGTCGCGCGCCCAAAGATCGCAAAATCGCCATCTCACGCCGACGTTCGTTGAGGCTCGTCAGAATGGCCGTCAGCATGCCGAGTAAGCCCGCGAGGACGACGAAGGCCGCCACGATCATCAAAGCCGTATCGGCGATACCGACGAGGTTCCACAACTGACTCAGCGCGACGCCCGGAATGATCGCCATCAAGGCCTCTTGGCGATAATCATTGATCGCGCGCTGCATCGTGAAGGTCATGACCTTGCTCTCCATCCCCACCATGAAAGCGGTGATGGACTCCGGTGTCAGATCTTGTCCGCGAGCCTCATCGGCTGATACCTGTGCGCCCGGGAGCGCGCGGGCTCCGCTTTGCCAGTCGAGGTGGATGGCCGTAATCGCCTCGAGACTCACATGCACCGTTCGGTCGATTGGCGTACCGGTCTTGGCGAGGATGCCTGCGATCCGAAACGGTTTGTCGTCGTGCTTGGCGAAACTCACGTTGCCGACGCCGTGTGCGATCACGATCGGATCACCGAGTTGATAACCGAGTTGCCGCGCGACATCGGCGCCGACCACTGCGTCGTACAGATCATCGAATGGTTTGCCGGCCGTGAAAGTCATGCGCCGATCGCCGGCGTAGCGATAGTGCTCGAAGTAGCTGCCGTTAGTGCCCATCACACGAAAACCGCGATGCGAGTCTCCGAGTGAAATCGGAATGGTCCAGGCCACATCGGGATGACGGGCGATTTTTTGATAGCTGTCCCAGCTGACGTTGGCCGTCGCATCGCCCACGCGAAACACGGAATAAAGCAGCAAGTTCAGTTGGCCTGACCGGGCGCCCACGATCAGATCGACGCCGGAGACGGTGTTGGCAAAACCCTCGCGGGCTGCAGTCCGCATCTTTTCGACACCGAGCAGTAGAGCCACGCTGATGGCAATGGCGCTGATCGTCAGCAGCGCTGTGCTGCGCCGGTTGCGAAGCGAACGCCAAGCGAGACGGAGGGTGTTCACGAGCTCACCTGATTGATATCGAGCAGCGACAGCGTGCGATCGAACAAATGCCCGAGCGAGGTATCGTGACTCACGAACAGCAGGGTGCTGCCTTGGGATTGGCATTCGCTCATCAACAGCGAGAGGAAGTTTTCGCGTGAATCGTAATCCAGCGCCGAGGTGGGTTCGTCGGCCACGATGATGCCCGGCGCACCGAGCAGTGCGCGCGCTGCGGCGACGCGTTGCTGCTGACCTATCGACAGTTCCGTCACCGGGCGCTGCAGCAGATCGTCGGAACCAAGACCGATGGCCGCCAACAAACGTCGTGCCTCGCTGATCGGGTCGCCGCCCGCGATACGTGCCGCTCGCACCGCTGAGAACTGCAGTGGCAGCAGTACGTTCTCGAGCACGCCGAGATAGGGCAGCAGATTGAACATCTGGAAAATGAAGCCGATGTTGTCGCCACGAAAACGATCGCGCGCCGCACCGGAGAGAGGGGCAAGATCGGTGCCGAGTACGCGCACACTGCCACTTTGTGGCGTGAGCACGCCACCCAATAGACCTAGCAGCGTGCTCTTGCCGCTACCGCTTGGGCCTTTCAGAAAGACGCGTTCGCCGCGCGCGATGTCGAGCTGCGGGATGTCGATGGTCAACGGTTTGCCGGGCCACGCATAGCGCAGATGGCGGGCCTCGATGGCCGGCTTGGCGAGATCAGCTTGCATCAAGCGTTACTGTAGCGTGATGCGACGGGCTCCGCCTTGCAGGGTGATTTGCCGCTGAGCCGATGCCGTGATCAGGTTCACTTCGACTTTCTCGACTTCCTTGAGTTTGTCGAGCGCACTGAACTCGCTCCACGCGAGCGCCGCCGGATTGCTGCAGCGAAAATCGAACCGCGCTCGGTAGTCTGCGTGACCGGACCCGAGCTTCGGCGCTTTGTAGTCGACCTTCTCCAATCGGCAGCCAGCATTGCGCGGAACGGCGAGGATGTTCTTGCCGCTCTGCAACCAGGTGTCGGCAGCGGCACTAGCGGATTTTTGCTCGGGTGTTTTGGGCGCGTTCTCGAAGCCGAGCACGTGGAGGGCGGGTGTTTCGAGTTGCGCCGATAGCAAGTTGCCATCGAGAGCCAAGTTCAGGGTGACGATCCCGTGCACGTGCTTGGCTTGGGACTGCATGCCATCGTGATCATGGTCGTGGTCATGATCGTGGTCGTGTTGGTGCTGATCGTCGTGACTGTGCTTCGCCTGGGCGGAGGCTGCATTCGAGAACAGCATCAGTAAGCTCACCAGAACGGATGACAATACGGCCGAGGGCAACACGGCAACAGATCGACGAACGGACATCGCGATTCTCCTGATCAAAATTCGACGCGAACTCCGGCGCTCACCGCGCGCCCTGCGAGCGGCGCCACGTCTTTCAATGGCGAAGCGTGTCGACGCGCGTCTTCGTCGAGCAGGTTCTGGCCGCGCAGGAACCACAGCATAGTCGCAGCGCCTGCCCCGTGGCGATAGGTGTGGCGATAGGCGATATCCGCTGCCAGCAGGTTATAGCCATCGGTGCGCAGTTCGTTGTCGGCGAGACGGGTCTGCGCGTCGTGCCAGAGCGATTCCAAGCCCACCCGCCACGGGCCGCGACTCCAATTCAGTTCACCCCCGATGCGTAGCGGCGGTATCTGCGGCAGCGCATGACCGTCGGCATCCCTCGCGCGAACGAGGTCACCGAACAAGCGCAGGCCGAGACCGCCTTGCGCGACCTTGGCGAGCTCCCGGATCGACCACTCGGCTTCCAGACCATGGAAGCGCGCATCAGTGGCGCGATATTCGACTTCGCGCAGGGCTTCTCCGTGATCGTGATCATGCTCGTGTGCGTGCTCGGCATGGTCATCATCCAACCCCAGCGGTGCAGCGAAGATGTAGTCACGATAGTCGCTGACGAAGAGGCTGATCTTGCTTTGCCAGCGATCATCGGCGTCGTTATGGCGCCAAGCGAGATCGACCGTGCGAGCGGTTTCGACACCGAGATCCGCATTGCCGAGTTCGTAGCGTTGCAGGGCGAGGTGTGCGCCATCGGCATAGAGTTCCGTGGCCGTTGGATGCCGCTGCGTGCGCGTCAGTTGTAGGCTCCAGCGAGTTTGCGGCGAGCTGGTCCAGACGGAGCCGATGGAGGCGCTGACGGCATCGTCCCGATAACGGGAGCTGGCGGCATCGTGGGCATCGAGCGTCTGGCGCTCCCACCGGGCACCCGCTTCGACAAGCAAGGCGCCGAAGCGACGTTCCTCAAAGAAAAACAGGCCTAGGCTACGCGTGCGCGAGGGCGGCAGGAAGGCCTCGTCGCCTAACGCGGCAAAATCGAGATCGCGATACTGCAGTCCGAGTACACCACGACCAACATCATCGGAGCGTCGATCTGCGGTGAGGCGTGTCTCGTAGCCGAGTTGCCCGTAACGCGTGGCCGGTATGCTGTCTTCGATCTCGGCATGCTCGTAATCGTTGCGGGCCAGACGCAGTGACCAGCGCTCGATCCACCCTGCTGTCGGACGCCACTCACCCGCGAGATCCACGCGGTGCTGCTCGAGATCGATACGCACATCCTCGTGATCCGCATGGTCGGCATCGAGACCATCGAGCTCGTCGGTATGCTCCCCGTGCGCGTGTCCGCCCTCCGGCAAGCCGTAGTCGTTGCGATAGCCGCTCAGCGAGAGCGCGACAGCCAAGCTATCGCCGCTCCAACCGAGGCCCACACTGCCGCCTTCGCTCTTGGCGTCCGTGTTGTGCAACTCGCCTCGCTCGTCGCCGACCGTTTCGCCTTCCGCTGCAAGTTCTGCTCGCAACGCCGGTGACTCGACGAAGTCGGCAATCGACAGATCGCCGCTGCGTTTCGAGAAACCATCGACTCGCCACTGCCAACCGCTACCGAGATGGCCGCCGCTGCGCAGCGCGACCGCACGCTCGTCGTTGGCGGAGTCACCTCGCAACTCGAGGCGCGTTTCGATCGGTCCATCGGTGTTACGCAACGGCAGTCGATCGGTGACAACGTTGACGGCGCCTGCTGCCGAGGCGCTGCCGTACATCAGTGCTGCAGGGCCGTGCAGGACTTCGATCCGATCGGCAAAAGCGGGGTCGATCGAGACGGCGTGATCGTCTGAGAGCGCGGCGACATCCAGCGTTTCGGCGCCGTCTTGATACACCTGTACCCGTAGTCCGCCTTGTCCGCGAATGACGGGGCGGCTTGCGATCGGCCCGAACGAGGTCGATGACAGGCCAGGCTGATTGGCCAGCGTGTCGCCGAGGTTGGTGGCGAGCGAGCGGCGCAGCAGGTCCGCGCTCAAGAGCAGGACAGGCTGGGCGGTTTCGAGCGTCGTGGTGCGCAGGGGCGTTGCGGTGATGATGACTTCTTGCAGGGTCTCGTCGGCTACCGCCATGGAGGTCGGTAGCAGTACCCCGAGGGCGAGCGGGGCGAGTCTGATCAGCCGGGGGGTGTATCGACGGGAATTCACGGCAAGGCTCCGAGTGCGTTACTGAGTAACATATTACTTTATAACGTTACTAGCGCAAGCGGGTTGATGCCGGTCGAGCAGGCTCGGCGGCTTGGGGGATAATCACGCCGGCTCGCTATGAAACTCAGTCTCGACACCTTCCCGACTCACCTTCGTCAGGCACGTCTGGCGCCTGCCTACTTGTTGTCGGGCGATGAGGATCTCTTGGTCGCCGAGGCAGCCGATGCGCTACGGGCTGCGGCGAGGCAAGCGGGCTACACCGAACGCGAGGTGCATTTCCCCGAGCGCGTTGCCGACTGGGGTGACATTGCGGCCGGTGCCGGCTCGATGTCGCTGTTCGGCGATCGCAAGATTCTCGAGGTGCGATTCTCCGGCAAGGCGGGTAAGGAGGGCAGCGCCGTCCTGCAGCGGTTGATCGACATGGCGGGCGAAGACACTCTGCTACTCGTCATCACGCCACGTCTCGATACGGCGACCCAATCGACGGCCTGGGTGAAGGCGATCGAATCGCGCGGCGCTTGGTTGCCGATCTGGGAAATCACGCCGCGCCAACTCGAACCTTGGTTGTCTGCACGTGCGCGCCAAGCCGATCTCGATCTCACGCCGGGCGCTCTGTCACTGCTGGCGGTGCGAGTCGAGGGAAATTTGCTCGCCGCGCAGCAGGAGATCGAGAAGCTGCGTTTGTTGCTGCCGGCAGGACGCGTCGATGAGCAGGCGATTCTGGAAGCGGTTGCCTCGAGCGCTCGCTACGATGTGTTCGCGCTCGGTGAGGCTGTGCTGCAGGGTGATGCGCAGCGTGCTTTGCGAGTCCTCTCGGGTCTGCGCGGCGAGGGCGTCGAACCGACTCTGGTGCTGTGGTCCATCACGCGCGAGCTGAGAAATCTTTGGTCGCTGCGTCGTGGTGAGGATCCCGCACGTCGCCCGGGCCCGCGCTTGCCGCCGAGCCAGTTGGCGGCGCTCGAGCGCGCGAGACCCCGCGCGGCGAAATTGCCCTATGCGCGACTCAGTTCGCGCGCCCTGCGTGTCGATCGCATGATCAAAGGTCGTTTGGCCGGCGATCCGTGGAATGAGCTTGCGTTACTGTGTGCCGAGTTCTGCGGATTGCGACCGGTGCGCGCCGGATGAAAGCGCCGATCGGAATTTTTGGGGGTACGTTCGACCCCATCCACTTCGGGCATCTGCGTACCGGGTTCGAGCTGTCGCAAAGATTGCAGTTGCACGAACTTCGATGGATTCCAAGTGGCCGGCCGGGGCATCGCGATGCCCCGCTTGCGAGCCCTGCGATGCGCCTTGCCATGGTGCGTGCGGCGATCGAGGGGCAAAGCGGTTTCGTAGCGGACGATCGGGAAGTCAGGCGAGAGCGAACCACCTTTACGATCGATACACTCGAAGAGTTGCGCGGTGAATTTCCGGCGCATCCGCTCTGCTTGATACTCGGTATGGACGCGTTTTTGGGTTTACCGAAGTGGCATCGTGCGTCGGAGCTACTGTCGCTTTGCCACATTGTCGTCGCGCATCGACCGGGCTGGAATTTGCCTGCGGCCGGCCCACTAGCGGAGCTGGTGGCGACCTCAGGCGTGAGTGAAGTGGAACCGTTGCATACAGCACTGTGTGGTCGGGTGTATGTGCACGCGGTGACGCAACTCGAGATCGCCTCGAGTGAACTGCGCGCGATTCTCGTCTCGGGCGGCGATCCGCGTTTTCTCGTGCCCGAGCCCGTGCGGCAGATCATCCTCGAGACAGGATGCTATGCTGACCACAGATTCCATGACTGATCACACGCTATCGCTGCTTCGAGGAGCTTTGCCATTCGCATGAAGACAACCCGCCAGAATTCCCGTCCTCCCGCCCGCGAAAAACGGGGTAAGGCGCCGATCCGGCCGCGTGCGACGGGTGTGTTGCCGGTGGTCGAAGCTGCACTCGCCGATATGAAAGCGGTCGATGTGCGAGTGCTCGACGTGCGTGGGTCGAGCGACGTCACCGATTACATGGTGATCGCGAGCGGTACCTCCGACAGGCACTTGCGAGCCGTTGCCGACCGAGTCGTTCAGATGGCCAAAGCTGCCGGGCATCGACCACTCGGTGTCGAAGGCGAAGAGCAAGGCGAGTGGGTGCTCGTCGATCTGCCGGATGTGATGGTGCATGTTCTGTTGCCGCGCACCCGTGAGTTCTATCAGCTCGAGCAATTGTGGGAACCGGCTCCGGCCAAGGTTGCCGAGCGTGCACCGGCCTCCAAGCCGAAACGCTCAGCGCCACGCGCCGGCACGGCGCCCAAACGCAACGGTGGCGCCCCGAGACGCAATGGCGCTGCACCGAAGCGTGAGGCGACCCGCGCGGCGAAACCGCGCGCCAAGTCGCCGGCCAAGACGCCCAGCCGTTAAGTCGAGCCGCTTCGTCGGATCACGGGCGTGCGGCTGCGTATTCTCGCTGTCGGTCATCGCCAACCCGCCTGGGTCGATACGGCGGTAGATGAATATTTGAAGCGCATCCGTTCGCCGTGGCGCGTCGAACTCGTCGCGATCGAGGCGGCTGCTCGCAGCGCGAATGGCAAGGCCGACGTCGCCACGCTGCGAGAGGGCGAGAAAGTCCTGGCCGCCTTGCGCGATCGCGAACGTGTGATCCTGCTCGACGAAATCGGCAAGACCTTCACTTCCCGCGAGTGGTCGCAACGTCTGCAGCACCTGGCGGGAGAATCGCCTGATCTGGCTTTGCTGATCGGTGGACCCGATGGTCATGCGCCTGCGGTGCGCGCGCGCGCGGCTGAAAGTTGGTCGCTATCCCGTTTGACCTTGCCGCATGGCCTAGCGCGAGTGATGTTGGCTGAGCAGTTGTACCGCGCGCAGTCGCTGTTGCTCGGTCATCCCTATCATCGAGATTGAGTGATCCCATGTTGATACTCGCCTCTGCTTCGCCCCGTCGACGCGAATTGCTGCGGCAGATCGGCGTGTCTCATGTCGTGCAGGCTGCCGATATCGACGAGACGCCGCTGCCCGATGAGGCGCCGGCTGATTACGTGCAGCGCTTGGCTCGCTCAAAGGCGAGTCACGTGTTTGCATCGCGCTCCGATACGATCCCGGTGCTCGGGGCCGATACCACGGTGGCGATCGATGGCCTTGCGCTTGGCAAACCGGCCGATGATCGCGAGCACCGCGGGATGTTCGAGCGACTCTCTGCACGGGAACACTCGGTCTACTCCGCCGTCGCGCTCGCGACGAGTGAGGGCGTCGCGGTGCGTTTATCGGTGACACAAGTCGTCTTTCGTGCAGTGACCGAGAGCGAGCGTGCGGCCTATTGGGCTAGCGGCGAGCCTTGTGACAAAGCCGGTGGGTACGCCATACAGGGGCTCGGTGCGATCTTCATCGAGTCGATCGCGGGCAGTTATTCCGGTGTGATGGGCTTGCCGCTCGCGGAAACGGCGGCATTGCTGGTCGCCGCCGGTGTGCCGATATGGCAGGCTGGGGTATGACCGCCGAAATCCTCATCAATGTGGCGCCGCGCGAGGTTCGAGCTGCTCTGCTCGAAGGGGGTGTGCTGCAGGAGTTGTTCGTCGAACGCGAGAGTCGGCGTGGACTCGTCGGCAATATCTACAAAGGCCGTGTGACGCGAGTACTGCCCGGCATGCAGGCGGCATTCGTCGATGCCGGGCTCGCTCGTACGGCTTTTCTGCACGCTCACGATATCGTGGGCGCCGAGGCGCACTTTGATGCACAGCGCGTAGCGGCGACGGCGGCCTCGGGAGGTCCGGCTGGGCTTACGGCAGCCTCGCGCGATGAAGATATCGATATCCGTCGGCTCATCAATCCGGGTGACGATCTCATCGTGCAGGTCGTCAAGGATCCGATGGGCGCCAAGGGCGCGCGGCTGACGACCTTCATTTCTTTGCCGTCGAGGTACGTGGTGTTCATGCCGCGTGGTCGCGGTATCGGCATCTCGGCGCGCATCGAAGATGAGCGCGAGCGTCAAAGATTGCGCGAGGCCATGCAGACGCTGCTCGGTGATGATCACCCGGGAGGCTATATCGTGCGCACCGCGGCGGAGGGTGTGCAGTCCGAGCGGCTCGCCGCCGATCTCGCCTACCTAGATCGACTCTGGCTGCACGTACGTGAGCGTGGCTTGCGCGCGTCACCGGGAGATCTCGTGCACGAGGAGCTGCCGCTGGCGTTGCGCATGCTGCGCGATGAGCTCGGGCGCAGCGTCGAGCGAGTGCTCGTCGATGATGCCGATGAGCTGGTCCGTCTGCGCCAGTTCGTCGCCGATTTCATTCCCTCGGGCGCACCGCGCATGGAATTGCACGCGGGCCCTCGGCCGATTTTCGATTTGCATGGAATCGAAGAAGAGATCAATCGCGCACTCGAGCGTAAAGTGCCGTTGAAGTCGGGCGGTTATCTCGTCATCGATCAGACCGAGTCGATGACGACGATCGATGTGAACACCGGTGCTTTCGTCGGTCACCGCAACCTCGAGGATACGATCTTCCGCACGAATCTCGAGGCGTCAGTCGCGATTGCGCGCCAGCTGCGTCTGCGCAATCTCGGCGGCATCATCATCATCGACTTCATCGACATGCGCGACGAGTCGCATCGCTCACAGGTGGTTGCGGCACTCGAGCAAGCACTCGAGACCGATCACGCCCAGACCCAGGTGGCGCCGATTTCGCCGCTCGGTCTCGTCGAGATGACACGCAAGCGGACGCGTGAGAGTCTCGAGCACCTCCTGTGCGAAGTGTGCCCGAGCTGTGAGGGGCATGGATCCATCCGTTCGGTCGAGACGGTCTGTCAGGATATTTTCCGCGAAATCCTGCGCCAGGCGAGGCAGTTCGGCAGTCGCGAGTTGCTGGTGCTGGCGCATCAGGATGTCATCGAGCGTTTGCTCGGCGAGGAATCGACGGTGCTCGCCGAACTCGAAGCCGAGACTGAGCGACCTATTCGTCTGCAAGCCGAAGCGCTCTATGAAATCGACCGCTACGACGTGGTGCTGGTATGACGATAGCGCCGCGGGTGAAAGTCGCTGCGATCCAACTGACTTCCAGTGACGATGCGGCTGCGAACATGGCAAACGCGCGACGCTTGCTCGAACAAGCGGCACAAGCGGGTGCCAAGATCGCGCTCTTGCCCGAGAACGTGGCGCTCATGGGTCGACGCGAGCTCGACAAATTCGCGATCGCTGAAGATGAGGGCTCAGGCCCGCTGCAGCAAGCCCTAGCCGACGCAGCACGCGAGTACGGCTTGTGGATCGTCGGTGGCACCTTGCCGATCAAAGTTGCCGGAGAATCGCGCGTCGCGGCGGCGGTGCTGGTGTTCGACGAGTCGGGCAAACAGGTCGCGCGTTACGACAAGATGCATCTGTTCGACGTCAGCGTGGCCGAGCGTGGTGAAACGTATCGTGAGTCGGCGAGTATCGCGCCGGGTGCCGCACCGGTGGTGGTCGACACACCGGCAGGTCCACTCGGGCTCTCCGTCTGCTACGACTTGCGGTTTCCGGAGCTCTTTCGTTCGCTCACGGTGGCGGGGGCGCGCTGGTTCGTCGTGCCGGCGGCATTCACGGTTCCGACCGGACGTGCCCACTGGGAAACACTGCTGCGCGCTCGTGCGATCGAGAATCTCGCCTTCGTCGTGGCAGCTGGGCAGACCGGGTTGCATCCCAACGGCCGCGAGACCTGGGGCGATTCGATGATCATCGATCATTGGGGTGCGATCCAAGCGAGACTGCCGCACGGCGAGGGTGTGGTGGTGGCAGAATTCGATCTCGAGGCGCAGGCGCGGGTGCGCGCGGAGTTTCCCGTGCTCTCGCATCGTCGCCTGTAGTTTGGAACGTCGCTTGAATTGCGATCCTTCATCTCCATTTATCGAACATCGTTTTTCCAAAAATCATGAGCACGCACATCGATTACGCCAGTGATGATGCCTTCGGCCTCGCCAAGCAACTGATCCTCGAGCCTGCAGGTCTCGAGCTGTCGCATCTCGAGCGGGCGCTCGGCATCGTGCGTGCATCGCAGGTCGATGCGGCCGATTTGTACTTCCAGTTCTCGCGCGACGAGGGCTGGTCGCTCGAGGATGGCATCGTCAAGGAAGGCAGTGCGGCCATCGAGCAAGGAGTCGGGGTTCGAGCGCTCGCAGGCGAAAAGACCGGTTTTGCTTACTCAGACGAAATTCTGTCGGCGGCGCTCGAGGAGGCGGCTCGTGCA
>JALRHE010000401.1 GCA_023253235.1 Steroidobacteraceae bacterium | reverse complement strand
AGATCTTCTCGGGAGCGGCGAAGATGGTGCTCGTCCCGGCGTCGCAGGGCGAGATGGGCATTGCGCCTCGTCACGCTCCGCTCTTGACGCTGCTCAAGTCCGGTGAGGTTCGTGTGCTGACGCCGGAAGGCGAGGACCAATCTTTCTTCGTCGGCGGCGGTGCCATCGAGATTCAGCCCAAGAAGGTGACGGTGCTCGCCGACACGGCTTTACGTGCTCATGATCTCGACGAAGCTCGCGCTATCGAAGCCAAGCAACGCGCGGAAGAGTTGCTAGCAAGCAACCTCGACAAAGTCTCCGAAGCCGAGGCGCTTGCCGAACTCGTTCGTGCGGCGGCTCAGCTGAAGATGATCGCGAAGCTGCGCAAGACCAAAGGCTGATCATGGCCCGAGACGCGAGCAGCGCTCGGTCTGGTTTGCTTCTCTCGATCGTCATTCTGGCCGCGGGCCAGGGCAAGCGGATGAAATCCGACTTGCCGAAGGTACTACAGCCGTTGGCTGGCCGGCCTCTTCTCGGCCACGTGATCTCCACGGCCAAAAGTTTGAATCCCGCCTCGGTTCACGTGGTCTTTGGGCACGGTGGCGACCGCGTGCGCGAAACTTTCGCTGCTGATTCGACGTTGCAGTGGGCGTTGCAGGCCGAGCAACTCGGCACTGGCCACGCGGTGCAGCAAGCGCTTCCCGCGCTCAACGATGATGCTGTCGCGCTCATTCTGTACGGCGATGTTCCGCTGATTCGCGCGGATACGCTGGCGAACTTGTTGGGGTTGGCCAGCGAGCGTGCCATGTCCTTGCTGACCGTGATGCTCGACGACCCGACCGGGTATGGTCGTATCGTGCGTGATGCCGATGGCAAGGTGCTGCGCATCGTCGAGCAGAAAGATGCCACCGCAGATGAGCTTGCGATTCGCGAAGGCAACACGGGGGTCATGGCCGTACCGGTCGCCCGATTGCGCTCTTGGCTCGCTCGTCTGAAGAACAGTAACGCCCAGGGCGAGTATTACCTCACTGACATCATCGAAATGGCAGTCGCCGATGGCATCGAGGTCAAACCTCTCATCGCACCGACCATCGCTGAAGTACTCGGCATCAACGATAAGTTGCAGTTGGCTGAGGTTGAAGCGGAGCACCGACGTCTGCGCGCACGCGAGCTCATGCAGGCGGGCGCCACGCTCGTCGATCCCGCGCGCGTCGACGTGCGCGGTACCTTGTCGATCGGTCGCGACGTCTTGATCGATATCAATGTGGTGTTCGAAGGACGCGTGACACTGGGTGATCGAGTTCGTATCGGCCCGAACTGCGTGCTGCGCGACTGCGAAATCGCCAACGATGCCGTGATTCATCCCAACTGCGTCATCGAGCAAGCGAGTGTCGGTGCAGGCTCGCTCATCGGTCCTTTTGCACGACTTCGGCCCGGGGCCAAACTCGCCGACGACGTCCACATCGGTAATTTCGTCGAGGTCAAAAATTCGTCGATGGCCACCGGTGCCAAAGCCAATCATCTGGCGTATGTCGGTGACGCTACCGTCGGTGCGCGAGTCAACATCGGGGCCGGCACCATCGTCGCCAATTACGATGGGGCCAACAAACACCACACCACCATCGGTGACGATGCTCATACGGGCTCAAACTCGGTTCTCGTCGCGCCGATCACCATCGGAGAGGGTGCGACGGTCGGTGCAGGCTCGACGGTGACCAAAGACGTCCCGGCCGGCAAGCTCACCGTGGCCCGAGCGAAGCAGCTCACGCTCGATGGCTGGAAGCGCCCGCAGAAAAAGCGCTGATACCCCACACGATCCACCCGCTTCGGGTGATGTATCTGCCGCCGAAAAAGGCGCAAAATACGTCTTTGTTCACCTGGACTTTGCTACATGTGCGGAATCGTCGGAGCCATTGCTGAGCGCGATATCGTTCCCGTCTTGATCGAGGGTCTGCGTCGTCTCGAGTATCGTGGCTACGACTCCGCCGGGGTGGCTGT
>JALRHE010000368.1 GCA_023253235.1 Steroidobacteraceae bacterium | reverse complement strand
GCATACACCTTTTGGACATGCAGGCCAAGATGCCTTGAATGCCTGCATGAAGGACTATGGTGGATTTGAGCATAATCTCCAGAGTCTTAGAGTTGTCGATTCACTCGAGCAGCGCTACGGTGCGTTTGATGATGCCGCGCTCTCGCAGACGCTGAATCCGACGCCAGCAGGGTGCCTTAGAGAGGCCGACTCGTTCGGCGATATCCGCTGCCGTGAGGTCTGCATCTTTCTGCAGCAAGTCTAAAATTCGCTTATCGAGTTTATCCATGAGACGAATTTACAGAAAAACCGGTATACAAGAAACAAAATTGCTCTCAAAAGCCTCATCGGCTCGATCTTCGCAATCCCGTCTCGCGGCGTGCCGATTATCTTGGGACTCATGTTGTCACGCCTCTTCACTGCCCATCCCGCCAGCGTCGGTGAGACCTACTTCGGTCACATGATGCAGGCCACCTCTTTCGGCTTCCGAATGTTGCTTGCGGGTATCGCCTGCATCCTGCATGGGCTGTTCCCCTTCTGGTTCGTCACGACCGGTTCGGACGCGATGAAGGAGTTGAACGGCGAGATGAGTGCACGGCGCGAGCGTGCCCTGAAGGGTCTGCCGATCCGGTAACATCGGCGCGATTGCAGATCGCGCGGAGTATCCCTTGAGTTCCAGACCGTTATTGCGCCTGCGCCGTGGCGAGGAACGCCGGCTGCGCGCTGGGCATCTCTGGATCTTCAGCAACGAGATCGATACCAGCGCAACGCCCCTGACCAGCTTCGAGCTGGGGCAACTGGTAACCGTGCAGGATCAGCGCGGTCAGTCACTCGGCACGGCGTACATCAATCCAGGTACCTTGATCGCAGCACGCCTGCTCTCGCGTCAGGACGAGGCGATCGATGTCGCTTGGTTTGCCGCCAAACTGCGTCGAGCTTTGAGCTGGCGCGACCGTCTCTATCGTTCACCGCACTATCGCTGGGTCTACGGTGAATCCGACGGGTTACCGGGACTCGTGCTCGATCGATTCGGCGATATCGTGGTCGGTCAGTTGACGACGGCCGGGATGAACCTGCAGCAGCGCGCCATCGAAGAGGCTGTCCGCCGCGTCTTGGACCCCCGTGTGCTGCTTTGGAAGAACGACGGTGGCGCACGCGCACTCGAAGGCTTGCCCGAGGAAGTTCGTGCCGCATGGGGTGAACCGCCCGAACGGGTGGAAGTCGTCGAATCCGCTGCCGATGGCGGACAGGTCGTTTTCGAGACCGAGCTTGGTGGCGGTCAGAAAACCGGTTGGTTTTACGATCAAGCTTTCAATCGCAGTCAGTTGGCGCGTTTCATGAAAGCCGGTGCGCGAGTGCTCGATGTCTGCTGCTATGCCGGCGGCTGGGCGGCGACGGCCGCCTCGCTCGGCGCGAGTCGCATCGACTGCGTGGATGCGTCTGCCGCGGCGCTCGAGCGAGCGCAAACGAACGTCGCTAGGCAAGCGCGCACGGGCGCCAGCGCTGAATTCTTCGCCCATCGAGGTGACGCGTTCGACGTGCTCGCGCAGCTCGCCGAGGCGGGCGAGCGCTATGACGTCGTGGTCGTCGATCCCCCGGCATTCATCAAACGGCGCAAGGACATTCCCCAAGGCGAGGCGGCCTACCGCAAGTTGAATCAACTCGCGCTACGGGCGCTCTCTGACGAGGGTCTGCTGATTAGCTGTTCTTGCTCGTACCACCTCACGATCGATTCGCTGCAAACGGCTATTCAGTCCGCGGCCCGGCATGTCGATCGCTCCGTGCAGATCATCTATCAGGGTATGCAGTCGCCTGACCATCCTGTGCATCCGGCGATTCCCGAGACGCGCTACCTCAAGTCTTTCTTCTGCCGTGTAACGCGCGGCTGAGGGTAGAATCGCTGCATGCTCGTCTATCCCGGCTTTGATCCTGTTGCGCTCGAGCTCGGCCCGCTCAAGGTCCGATGGTACGGACTGACCTATCTCGTCGCATTTGCGGTGGCATGGTGGCTGGCTCGTCGGCGCGCTGCGCAGCCCGGCTCAACGTGGAAAGTTGCCGATGTCGACGACTTCCTGTTCTTCGCAATGCTCGGCGTCATCCTGGGCGGTCGGATCGGCTACACGCTGTTCTATGGCATGGAGTTCTGGCTGCAAGATCCGCTGTACTTGTTGCGGGTCTGGGAAGGCGGCATGTCTTTCCATGGCGGACTCATCGGCGTGCTCGTCGCGCTCGCGTTGTTTGCACAACGTCGCGGTCGGCGCGTTGCCGACGTGTTCGACTTCGCAGCTGCGCTACCCGGTATCGGCATACTTGCCGTCCGCGTCGGCAACTTCATCAACGGCGAGCTATGGGGTCGCCCGGGTGATGTGCCCTGGGCCATGCTGGTCGATGGTGTGGCACGCCATCCCACTCAGCTCTACGAGGCGTTGCTCGAGGGCGCGTTGCTCGCGGCCGTGTTGTGGTGGTTCACCTCTAAGCCGCGTCCGCAGTGGGCACCTTCGGGGCTCTTCCTGATCATGTACGCCTCAGGCCGTTTGATCGTCGAGTTTTGGCGTCTGCCGGATGCGCATATTGGTTACCTTGCTGGCGGCTGGTTGACCATGGGTCACGTGCTCACTTTGCCGATGTTGCTCGCGGGTGTGGCTTTGCTGGCGATGGCTTATCGGCGCAATGTGCCTTCGGGTAACAGGATCACGGCGTAAGACCATGCAGCAGTACCTGGATTTCATGCGGCACGTGCGAGACCACGGCACACGTAAGACCGATCGAACCGGTACAGGCACTCTGTCGGTGTTTGGTTACCAGATGCGCTTCGATTTGCGTGCCGGTTTCCCGCTGGTCACCACCAAGAAAATCCATCTCAAGTCGGTCGTGCACGAGTTGTTGTGGTTCCTCAAAGGCGACACCAACACGCGTTATCTGCGCGAGAACGGCGTGACGATCTGGGACGAATGGGCCGACGCCGCGGGCGAACTCGGTCCGGTCTACGGCAAGCAATGGCGCTCGTGGCCGACGCCGGACGGCGGCAGCATCGACCAGATTTCGCAGGTGCTCGAGCAGCTGCGCAAATCGCCCGATTCGCGGCGCATCATCGTCAGCGCCTGGAACGTGGCCGACCTGCCCAAGATGGCGCTGATGCCCTGCCACGCGGTCTTTCAGTTCTATGTGGCGCCACCCGTTGCTGCCGGTGGCAGGGGAACCCTGAGTTGCCAGC
>JALRHE010000123.1 GCA_023253235.1 Steroidobacteraceae bacterium | reverse complement strand
GCGAGGCAGAGGCTCGTGACCGAGATACGACGGCGGATGAGGCGGGCCCGCAAAAGCTCGGTAAGCATGCTCCACGTTGCGTCGGGTTCGACGATGCCATCGAGCGCCCGCAGTCGAAAATCATCGATATCGTGCAGGGTCTGCAGCACTTTTAGTTCAAGTGGCTGTTCCCGACTCGCGCCGTTTTTCGCAGGGTGCTGGGCGCGTTCGATCACCCGCGGCGGCAGCCTGATCGGCTCCCGATCGGAGTAATGATCGTAGCGTCGGCCGGCCTCGACAACGGCGCGCAGCAACACACTACGAGTCAGCGGTTTGGGCAGAAAATCGGTCGTGTCGAGGTGCAAGTAGTCGGTGCCGCGGTCACCCTGACGGGGGTCGGAAACCAAGACGAACTGCAGCGATGGCCGGTGGTTGGCGTAGCGTGCATGCAGGTTCCTGAAAGAGGTCCCGGCGGATTCGCGGCAGCTGTGCGGATCAATAACCACCACGTGGATATCTTGGCGTAGATCGAGCAATCCAACCGCGCCTTGGGCGCCGCCGACCTGAGTGGTGGCGATGACCTTGAGGCCCGCCTGGCTCAAGGAGCGCTCCATGAATTCGAGCGATGACGCATCCGAGTCGACGATCAGGACCGTGGACTTGGGTGTGGGGCCCCTGCCTGCGGCGTCATCTTCCACCGCAGCGCCGTCTTCAACCTCGGGTGCCACCACCGTCGATCCTCTCGTGTTGGTATGGATATGCGGTCTACTTTTTACTGCATACGCGACTTAAAGCGCACAAAAGTTGTTCCAATCCGGAACTGTATAGCACTGCCGGGTGGGTTCGGATCAGGGGAATCACTGACCCGTTTGGGTAGGTATCGGGTCATACCAATTCGTTGTGAGAATCAAACAATTCGTGCCTTGAGCGACGCACGAATTTCCTGTGTAATCGCGGGTTCTTATTCGGACGAAATGTCCAGGGAGTTGTAAATGAACAACAAGCTGATTGCGGTGTTTGTGGCCGCCGCCTTGACTCAGGCGGCCATGGCACAGAGTGGGGCGGACAGCGCCACGGGCGCCGATGCGCTCGAACAAGTGGTCGTCACCGGTACTCGCGTTGCCAATCGTTCGGCGCTCGATACCCCGGTGCCCATCGATGTCATCCCGGCCGATACCCTGCAGAACCTCGGTGTCACCGAAATCAACCAGGCGTTGTCGGTGGCGTTGCCCTCATTCAACTTCCCGCGCCCGGGTCTGACGGACGGTACGGATACCGTGCGCCCCGCCACTTTGCGCGGTCTTGCTCCGGACCAGACGCTGGTGCTCGTCAACGGCAAGCGTCGTCATTCGGCTGCGCTCGTTAACGTGAACGGCACGGTCGGTCGCGGCGCGGCCTCGGCCGACCTCAACACCATCCCGAACAACGCGATCAGCGCCATCGAAGTGCTGCGCGACGGCGCTTCGGCGCAGTACGGTTCGGATGCGATCGCGGGCGTTATCAACCTGCGTCTGCGCGAAGCCCGTGACGGCGGTGAAGGCACCATCAGCTACGGCTGGCGCGAAACTGAGTACGAGACCGCGACGGGCACGCCGCCGGCGGGTGCGAATTGGTCGGCCCCGCGCGTGCTGCGCCGCAGCCGTTCGGATGGTGAAACGCTCACCATCAGCGGCTGGAAGGGATTTTCTTTGGGTGATACGGGCTTTTTGACCGTGTCGGCCGAAGTGAAAGAAGCCGAGCGCACCGAGCGTGGTGGCTGGGACTTCCGTCAGCAATACAACCGAACAGCCACCGGTGCGTTCGATCCGCGCGAAGCGACGTTCCAGCGTTTCAACGCCTGGTACG
>JALRHE010000204.1 GCA_023253235.1 Steroidobacteraceae bacterium | reverse complement strand
ACGTTTCGCATAGCGAAACCCAAAACACAAGTGCATGGATGTTGAGGAAGCTCGATCATGAAACAACCACGTTCACCCCACGGTCTTGTCGCGGCCCCGATGGTCGCCATGCTCGCTTTCGCTTCGGGCTCTCCAGCCCTGGCGCAGCAGGCTCCCGACGCCGAAGCGGACTTCGCCGTCCTTGAAGAAGTCGTGGTTACCGCTCGTAAGACGAGCGAGCAATTGCTCGACGTGCCGCTCGCCATCACCGCTTTCACGGCTGAGGCCATCGAGGCTCGCGGCATAGCAAACCTCGACGACGTCGC
Organism: Steroidobacteraceae bacterium; assembly: GCA_023253235.1. Classification (GTDB taxonomy): domain Bacteria; phylum Pseudomonadota; class Gammaproteobacteria; order Steroidobacterales; family Steroidobacteraceae; genus UBA964. Next base: position 2,693 of record JALRHE010000204.1, on the reverse strand, counting down.
CGCTTACACCCCGGGGCTAACGTTTTCGAACGTGCTTGGCGAATTCCTGCCCGCGCCGGTGATTCGCGGCGTGGCGCCGATCGATATTTTCGGTGAGTTGAATACCGCGATCTTCCTCGATGGCGTTTATGTGGCAGGTCGCGAAGGTATCAACTTCAATCAGCTCGACCTCGAGCGCATCGAGGTGGTCAAAGGTCCGCAGGCCGCGCTGTATGGACGCAACGCCTTCAGTGGCGCCATCAACTACGTGACAGCGCGTCCGAGCAATGAATTCTCCGGCAAAGCCACGGTCACGGTGGGTAATGACGGCAAGCGTCTCGCGGCGCTGACTTTGAGCGGACCGTTGACCGAGGCAGGTCTCTCCGGGCGCCTGTCGGTGACGCAGGACGAGTGGGATGGTTCGTACGAAAACCAGTACAGCGGTAGCGGTCGTCGTGAGGATATCGGTGGGTACCGTTATCGCACGCTCAATGGATCTTTGATTTGGGCGCCGAGCGACACCTTCGAGGCCCAGCTCGGGCTCTATATTTCGGACGACCGCATTGCAACTTCCGCTGCCAACACCGTAGCCGCCAATTGCGAAGATCGTCGTGTGCGCGATCTCAACTTGGGCGTCGCGTCACCACGGTCGAGTCGCTTGCTGAACTACTGTGGCGAACTGCCCTCGGTGGATCAGGACTCGCTACAGGTCGAGAGCGGTGCGACTGGTGAGAAGCGTCACGTGTCGCGCGGCAATCTCAAGTTGCACTGGGATATGGCCGATGGCGCGACGCTAGATGCCATCAGCGGTTTTTCGCGTGTGACGCAAGGTTTTGTGGTCGATGGCAATCGTAGCTCATCGCTGCCGTTGATCTACACGTATCAGCCGACCCCGACGCGCACGATTCCGGGATTGGGTCTCGTCACCGGACCGACCAAGCAGTTCACCTCCGGCTTGTTACAGATTGGCGGTGGTGTCGAGGTCGAAGAAATCAGCCAGGAGATTCGCTACGCCAGTGATCGAGAGGCTGCACTGCGTTACACGGTCGGTGCGTACTACTACGATCGCGAGTCGAGCGAGGGTGTGGATGGTGTACTCGCAACGGCTCGCTTGCCGGCCGATTTCTACTCTTTCTGTCTCGCCTGTACGGCGCTAGGGCCCACGACGGTTCGTGATTTTGCGCCGGGCGCGGGCAATGCGGCCTTCCTGCCGTACTTCACCGATCCGCAGGGCGGCGGTCGACTGGAGCCCGTTTTCTTTGAAAACGCCGATGCCCCGGCGGTGTTCGCCGCACTCGAGTATGACTTCACCGAAAAGCTCACGGGTTCGGTCGATGCTCGCTACACGGAAGAAACGCGCGCGTTCCGTGACATCCGTACGAATGCTCAAGGCGAAGAGACTTGGGAATTGTTGAGTTGGCGCGGCACTCTGCGTTTCAAGCCACTCGACAACGTAACCACATACGTCGCTGTCGCCCATTCCGAGAAGTCCGGTGATTTCGATCCGACCACGGTGCGTCTCTTGAGCGCGCCCACTGTCGATGTCACCTTGCCGGGCGCCTTCGACGCCGAGACTCTGATGAGCTACGAGTTCGGCGTGAAGTCCGAATACTTTGATCGTCGCCTGGGTCTTGAGCTCGATGTCTATCGTCTCGACTGGTCGGATATCGTGATTCCGCAGGTGGTTTCGAACATCGACGGTCAGGACATCGTCACGCCGACGGGTATCAACGTGAACGCGGGTGATGCGTCGGTCGATGGCATCGAGTTTTCGGTGATCGCGCGCCCGATGCGCGGTCTCGATTTGAACTTCGGTATTTCCTATGCCGACCCGAAATACGACACCGCTCGCGTCGACAGCTTTGTCGATTTCCCGACCTATGCGCCGAAGGGCGATATCTCAGGCAATCAAATCCTGCGTACCTCAAAGGTGCAGGCGAACGCCGGTTTGCAGCTCTCGCGAGCGGTGGGTTCCGATCGTGACTGGTTCTTCCGGACGGATGTCTCGCATCGCGGCAAGCAGTTCGCCGATGCCTCGAATCAAACCATCGTGCCGAGTGCCACCAACGTCAACGCCAGCATGGGTTTGCGCGGTGAGACCTGGTCGGTGGAGTTGTGGGGACGCAACCTGACCGGTGAGGATGCGCCGACCGGCGCCTTCCGCGACGTGTTCTTCAGCAACACGCTACCGAACGGGACGATCTCCGGTGGGACGTTCTTCCCATTCCGCTACACCGTTGCCCATCCGCGTTTGACGACTTACGGTTTGACGATGCGCTATAGCTTCTGAGCAGGCTATGCTCCTCGTCATGCACGAGGATGTCTCTGCGATTGTTTCCCAAGCGATTCCGCCACGGCCCGTGCCGTGGCGGAAACGTTTTTTCTGGTTTGTGATTTTGCGCATCGCTCGCTACCGCGCACTTCGTGATTGGGTTTCGAAGCGCTGGCTGCGACAGGGGTGAGTTCGATGAAAACCGTTTCCATGGTTTTGGCTTTGCTCGTGGGTGCTGGCCTTGTCGTACAGGTGGCATTCAACATGGCGGTTAGCCGAGCCCTCGGCAGTGCACCGCTCGCCGCTCTGGGCAACTTCATCGTCGGCACGTTGCTACTCGTCTTGTTGCTGACCGCCTTTCGGGTCGATTGGCCATCGCGTGAGCAGTTCTCTGCTGTGCCTTGGTGGGCGTGGCTCGGGGGAACGCTCGGCGCGGCCTATG
>JALRHE010000191.1 GCA_023253235.1 Steroidobacteraceae bacterium | reverse complement strand
CGGCCCGGCGGGCGGCGCAGCAGCAGCGACACTTGGCGGTAAGCCACGGCCTGCTTGGACAGGTCGTCGTACACGATCAGGGCATCTTCGCCACGGTCGCGGAAGTATTCGCCCATGGTGCAGCCCGAGTAGGCGGCCACGATGATCGTGTGATCCATCGCACCGTGCTCTTCGAGCTTGCGCACCACGTTGGCGATGGTCGACTGCTTCTGACCGATCGCGACGTAGATGCACTTAATGCCCGAGGACTTCTGGTTGATGATCGTGTCGACAGCGAGCGCGGTCTTGCCGGTCTGACGGTCACCGATGATCAGTTCGCGCTGGCCGCGACCAACCGGAACCATCGAGTCGACGGCCTTGTACCCGGTCTGCACCGGCTGGCTCACCGACTTGCGGTAGATCACGCCCGGCGCCACGCGCTCGATCGGCGCAGTGCGGGTCGTCTTGATCGGACCCTTGCCATCGATCGGGTTACCGAGTGCGTCGACGACGCGGCCGAGCAGCTCAGGGCCCACAGGCACTTCGAGGATGCGGCCGGTCGTCTTGACCGTGTCACCTTCCTTCAAAGATTTGTAGTCGCCGAGCACGACGGCGCCGACGGAATCCTGTTCGAGGTTCAGCGCGAGACCGAACAAGTTCCCGGGGAACTCGATCATTTCGCCGTAACGAACATCGGCCAGACCGTGGATACGGCAGATACCGTCGGTAACCGAAACGATCGTGCCGACGTTGCGCGCTTCCGCCGCCGACTCGAACTTCTCGATTCGCTGCTTGATGAGATCAGAGATCTCGGATGCCTTGATGGACATGTGTGGTCCTCTAAAAATCCTGCGACGACCGGCTCAAACGCCAGCCATGGTGTTACCGAGTCGCTCGATGCGCCCGCGCAGCGAGCCATCGACGACGAAATCTCCCGCCTTCACGACCGCGCCACCGATCAAAGCCGGATCGACGTGGGTGCTGAGACGCACCGTGCGCTTCAAGCGCGCGGTCAACGCTTTCGACAACTTCTCGCTCTGCTCCGGCGTCAACGGCATGGCGGAGGTCACGGTCACATCAACCGTGTTTTCCACCTCGGCGCGCAAGGCTGCGTACTGCTCAGCGATTTGCGGCAGAGCAGCCAAACGACCGTTGTCAGCCAGCAACTGCACGAAGTTGCGCGCCTGCGGGTCACCCGCGGCACCGACGACGTCGAGCAGAAAACTGACGAGATCCGACCGTTTGACGTGCGGATTGCCTATCAACGGCCGCACTCGCTCGTCGCCGACCGCGATGCTCGCTTTCGCCAGCAACTCGCCCCACGGTGCGAGTTGCTTTGCGGCATGCGCGTGATCGAACGCGGCGCGCGCGTAAGGCCGTGCGATGGTTGCCTCGTCAGCCACGGGCGATTTCTTCCGCCAGTTTGTCGAGCAGCTGCGCGTGCGTCTTCGCGTCGACTTCGCGCTCGAGCAAACGCGAGGCGCCAACGACGACCATCGAACCGAACTCCTTACGCAACTCTTCGCGAGCGCGACCGGTCTCGGTAGCTGCTTCGTCGCGAGCGGCGGCGACGATGCGCGCACCCTCGGTCTGAGCAGACTGCTTGGCAGCTTCGATCGCTTCGTTGGAGCGGCGAGCGGCCTGATCCTCGATCTGCTTGGCGCGATCACGCGCTTCGCGAACGATCGCATCAGCCCGCTGCGTTGCCTCGGTCAGGTCCTTTTGGCCCTTGTCGGCGGCAGCCAGCCCGTCGGCGATTTTCTTCTGTCGCTCTTCGATGGCGCCGATGATCGACGGCCAGCCGAAGCGCATGACGAGCCAGGCGACCGCGAGGAACGCGAGGCCCTGGATGATCAGCGTGACGGTGATACTCATGCTCTTCTACCCCTGTTGCCTGGATCGGCACCCGCCCAATGGCGGGTGCGGGCGGCGATTAGCCGACGCCGAGAGCCGACAGGAACGGGTTCGCGAAGATGAGCAGCAGCGCGATGGCGACACCGATGATGGGCACCGCGTCGAGCAAGCCGGCGACGATGAACATCTTGGTCTGCAGCATGTTGGTCAGCTCAGGCTGACGGGCCGCACCTTCGAGGAACTTGCCGCCGAGCAGCGCGAAGCCGATGGCGGTACCGAGCGCGCCGAGACCGATGAGCAGGCCCGCGGCGATCACGGTCATGCTCATGACGTCAGCGATCTGGGTAATGTTTTCCATTGCGAATCTCCGTGAGTAACGACGAAAAAAATCAGTGCTCCTGCACAGCCATGCTGAGGTACACGACCGTCAGCATCATGAAGATGAAGGCTTGCAGGGTGATAACGAGAATGTGGAAGGCGGTCCAGATAAAGCCCGCGATGAATTGCATCGGAGCCATCGCCCAAGTCATGCCGCTGGCGAAACTGCCGCCCAAGGTCATGCAGGCGATGAGGATGAAGATGAGCTCGCCGGCGTACATGTTGCCGAAGAGTCGCAGGCTCAGCGACAAAGGACGAACCAACTCTTCGATGATGCGCAGCAGCAAGTTGGCCGGCGCCAACAGAATCGTGCCGACCGCGCCATGCGCATGGAAGGGTGCGGTAAACATCTCACCCACGAACTTCACGACGCCTTTGTGCTTGATCGCGTAGTACTGAATGAGGATGAACACGCAAATGGCCATGCCGAAGGTGGTCGACAAATCGGCCGTCGGCACGACACGCAGATAGGGCACGCCAGCCGCATGCGCCGCAGCCGGCAGCAGATCGACGGGGATCATGTCCATGAAGTTCATCAAGAACACGAGCGCGAAGATGGTCAGGGCCAACGGCGCAATGAAACGCGTCTTGGCAGGGAAGGTCTCTTTGACGATGCCGTCGATGCCTTCGATCATCATCTCGACGGCGCACTGCAACTTGCCCGGCACGCCCGAAGTGGCGCGACGCGACGCACGCAGAAAGACAACCAAGAAGATGATGGCAAGTAAGACTTTGAAAAAGATGCTGTCGATGTTGAGGACCATGAACGGCCCATCACCGACCGGAGCAGTGAGGTGCTGGAGGTGGTGCTTGATATAGCCCGTCATGCCTCCTGCTTCGCCTTCAGCCGCCATGTTCACTTGTCCTCTTTAATGAAGGCCACGCCGACCCAGAAGCCGACCTGACCCGCCAACATGCCCAACAGAAAGGGCAGCGGCGCGAGATTCGATACATCGAGTGCCAGCCACACGGCCACCACTACCCAAAGCCATTTCAGACCCTCGCCTACCCACATCGCCTTCGCGATGCGTTCGGCAGGTGCCACACCCGGCGCAAACAAACGCCAGCCGAACACCAGGTTGCCGACGGCCACCACGGCTCCACCGGCAACGGTGGCCATGGCGTTCGAGCCATCGGTGATCACCGCGACGATGATCGCGGCTAACAGTGCCCCACCCAGTTGCGCTGCAGCGAACCGCAGCGCCAATCGCTTGCCACGAGATTCCGGGTCGTGTCGGGCGCGCATTGTAGATGTGCGACCCCGCACCATCAATGGATATGAGCCAAAATTCCGTCGAGTTCGTCGAGCGAGTTGTAGCTGACGATCAAACGTCCCTTGCCACCTTTACCCGACTGCTCAATGAGGACCGTGGCGCCTAGGGTATCGGAGAGGCGGGTTTCGAGTTCGCGAACGTTCGGGTCGCTGCTGCCACTAGCGCCACTGCTGCGCCCGAAAGCGCGATCTGCCTCGGCTGAACCATCGTCCTTCGGGGGCGGATTGATCAGCCGGCGAACCAATGCCTCAGTTTCACGAACCGATAGGCCTTTTTTCGAGACCAATTGGGCTACTTCAACCTGCTGTCGGGCCTGGGTCAGACCGAGCAATGCACGGGCATGACCCATCTCGATTTCGCGACGATCGACGAGTTCGGCGACCTCGGGGGCGAGCTCCAACAAGCGCAGCAAGTTGCTGACCGCTGCGCGCGAGCGCCCCACGGCATCGGCGGCCTGCTGGTGCGTGATGGAAAACTCACGGATCAGTCGGTCGAGCGCGCGAGCCTCCTCGAGCGGATTGAGGTTCTCACGCTGGATATTCTCGATGAGCGCCATCGCAATGGCGCCCTCGTCGGGAACGCGCCGGATGATGGCGGGAATCTCGCTAAGCCCCGCCAACTGGGCGGCCCGCCAACGGCGCTCACCGGCAATGATTTCGTATCGCGAGGGTCGGCTGCCTGGCGCGGCACCGGGCATCTCGATCGGGCGGACGACGATCGGCTGGACCACGCCTTGGGCACGGATCGAGTTGGCCAAATCCTCGAGGGTCTCTTGGCGCATGTCGACACGGGGTTGGTAACGCCCGCGCTGCAAGACGTCGACCGGCAAGCGGGTCAGCTCGTCACCCGCGATCGGCGCGGCTCCCGTCGTCGTCGAGGCCGACGATGCGGGGCGCGCTGCGCTCATCTGTCCGAGCAGAGCGTCGAGTCCGCGCCCGAGGCTGGGCTTCTTCTGATTCATGCGCGCGATGATAGCGGAGTCGCCGCCAACCTCGCCTCGGCGCTTAACTGCGGCCGATTCTCGGACACCCCGAGAAAGATCTCGCGGAAAGCGACGTAGGTCAGCGCCCCGAAAAAGCAGTAGAGCACCGGGACCAGCACCGGCAGCAGCAGACCGAACAGCACCGGTAGCACCACGAATAGGGCGCCGATCGCGAGCACGGAGTTGAGATTGCGGATTTGACCCGCGGCGCCGAGACGTAATGCATCCCGGTACGGCAGACCGAGCAAGGTCATACAGGGAAACTGAAAGATTGAGGTCAAACCCGGAATGTTGAGCCCGAAGTAACAGAGTCCGAGGGCGAACGCCGAATAGACGAAGATCTGGCGCAGAGCGACGAATCCGTCAGGGCTCAACACATCGAGCGCATTACGCGAAGTGTAGAAGATGTTCCACCAGGCCACTCCGGGCTTGGCGAGTAACACCACCCAAATGATCGCACCCGCAATGGTGATCAAAGCCGAAAAACGCAACGTGATCGGCGCATGCACCTTCAGCATGGTGAGCGTATCGGCCAGACGGATGCGCGGACTGCGATCGACCTGTGCCGCGATCAGGATGCTCCCGAGCAATGCGGACAAGGCCAACATGGCGCTGAGCAAGGGCAGACGATGCCCGAAGAAAATCCACAGACACATCAAAAGACCGAGTGCGAGCCAAACGCCCGCTCCGCGCCACAGCAACTGCAATGCAGAGAGCACCCAGCGCCGCAACGCCCCCGGAGCCGCCTGCCGCGGCTCGAGGGTCATGTGGCGGCAGCGAGTGGCTGTGCGAGCGGAACTTCGCCTCGCCCGATCATCTCGCCGGCCAAGGCGAGATAGGCGAGCGCACCACGAGATTCCTTGTCGTGCAACAAGGCGGGCTTGCCGAAGGAGGGCGCCTCAGCCAAACGAACGTTGCGCGGGATGATCGTGCGAAACACCTTGTCACCAAAATAATCGAGTAGCTGCGAGCTGACCTCGTTGGCGAGATTGTTGCGCGGGTCGAACATCGTGCGTAGCACACCCTCGATTTCGAGCGATGGGTTCACCGCTTCGCGAATCTGCTCGATGGTGCTCATCAGCGCCGTCAGCCCCTCGAGGGCGTAGTACTCGCACTGCATCGGTACGAGCACGCTATCCGCCGCGACCAAAGCGTTCACCGTCAACATGTTGAGGGACGGCGGGCAGTCGATGAGGATGATGTCGTAGTCGTCACGCACGGCTTTCAGCGCCTGTCGCAACTTGGTCTCACGACCTACCGACAAAGACAACAGTTGAACTTCGGCTGCGGTGAGATCCTGGTTGGCGGGCAACAGATCCATCGGCGGCGCTTCGATACGCAGCATCGCTTCACGTGCCGTGCAAGCGCCGATCAGCACATCACCAACGCCTCGCTCGATCTGATTTTTTTCGATGCCGCAACCCATCGTGGCATTGCCTTGCGGATCGAGATCGATGAGCAGCACTCGACGACGCGTCACGGCCAGCGACGCAGCCAAATTCACGGCGGTGGTGGTCTTGCCGACGCCACCTTTCTGGTTGGCGACGGCGATGATGCGGCTCATGGGCGCGAGTCTAACCGAAGGACGAGCGCGTGACGCTCTTCATCGAGGCCGGGTATCGTCAGATCGACGTCCTTCTCGATGACCCAATCGACAGGCAAGCCGGCGCGCTCCTGCTCGGAGCGTCGACCCTTCATCGCCAGAACTCGTGTGTCGGGACCACACAATCCCTGCACCATCTCAACGAGTTCAGGTAAAGGTGCAAAGGCGCGCGTCACCACCGTGTCGAGTGCACCGCGCTCGTCTTGCCACTGCTCGGCCCTCGCGTGCACGGCAACCACGTTCGAGAGCCCCAGCGTGCGCGCAGCGTGAGCCACGAAGCGCACCTTCTTGCCATTCGAATCAAGCAGCGTGAACTGTCGCTCGGGCTGGATCACCGCCAAAGGCAAACCGGGAAAGCCGGCACCGGTGCCAATGTCGATGATGCGCTCCCCGTGCAACAACGGAGCGATCGACAAGCTGTCGAGCAAGTGATGCGTCACCATTTGCGCGCGGTGGGTAATTGCGGTGAGGTTGAAACTACGATTCCAGCGCTCGAGCTCATCAAGCAACTGAAGCAACCGCATTGCTGCAGCGGCATCGAGCGACACCCCGAGTCGGCTAGCGCTCGATATCAAAAAAGACTGTTCGTTCACGAGTTCGTCACTTGCCGATCTTGACCACCGTCCGTCCCGTCACCGTACCATCGAGATAGGATTGGAACGCACCCGGCAGCGCGTCGAAGTCGATCGTCTGTGTGACGATCTTATCGAGATGTCGCGGCTTGAGATCGGTGGCGATCCGATTCCACACGATGAGTCGCATCTCACGCAGCGTCGCCGACGAGTTGATACCGAGCAAATTCACGCCTCTCAAAATAAAAGGCATCACCGAGGTGTGCAGCTCGGCCCCACCAGCAAGGCCAATGCAAGCGATGTTGCCCCAGGTGTCGACGGTACGCGTCAGCCAAGTGAGCGTGTCACCACCCACATTGTCGATGGCGCCGCCGAAGCGCGCTGCTTCGAGTGGTCGTTTGCCGTAGTCGATCTCTTTTCGCAGCAAAACATCAGACGCGCCAAGCGCACGCAGATAGTCGGCTGACTCCGCTTTGCCGGTGACGGCGATGACGTCGTAACCTCGACTCGAGAGCATGTCGATCGCAATGCTACCGACACCACCCGTGGCACCTGTCACAACGATGGGTCCTTTCGCCGGCGTTTGGCCGTTGTGCTCCATGCGGTGAATGGCGAGTGCCGCCGTGAAGCCTGCCGTGCCGAGCGCCATGGCCCTGAACGCACCCAAGCCTTCCGGCATCGGGATCACCCATTCGCCTTTGACACGCGCGTACTCCGCATAGCCGCCATCGTGCACTTCCGACAAACCACAGCCCGTCACGAGCACGTGGTCGCCGCTCTTGCAGCGCGGATCTGCAGACGACTCCACCACCCCTGCCAGATCAATGCCACCGACGAGCGGGTACTTGCGAAGAATCTTGCCGGCACCCGTCGCCGCCAAAGCGTCTTTGTAGTTGATGTCCGAGTACAAAACTCGAATGACGACATCACCCGGAGCAAGCTCATCGAGCGTCAATTGCTCGAAGCGAGCGACGATTTTCTTGTCGATTTCGTGAATGCGATACGCCTTGAAAGTCATGATGCGTTTCCTTTGGCAACGGCTTGCCTAGCAACCGG
>JALRHE010000183.1 GCA_023253235.1 Steroidobacteraceae bacterium | reverse complement strand
CCTTGTCGAGGTTGACGTTATCGGGCCAGCTGTTGAGCGGCTCGAAACGCAACTGGCCGCCATCGGAACCACCGCGACCATCGGTCAAGCGATAGGTGCCGGCGCTGTGCCACGCCATGCGGATGAAAAACGGACCGTAGTGACCGTAGTCCGCCGGCCACCAGGGCTGCGACTGGGTCATCAACGCTTCGATATCCTTCTTGACGGCGTTGAGATCGAGCTTCTTGAACTCTTCGGCGTAGTTGAACTTCTCGCCGTAAGGATTCGACTCGACGGCGTGCTGACGCAGCGGACGCAAGTCCAGCTTCTCAGGCCACCAGAACTCGTTGGACATGTTGCTGGCGCCAGCTGCCTGCGCTGCGGGGCCCGACAGGGCCGCCGACAACGAGAGAGCCGCCGCAACCAGCAGGGACACGTGGTTGTTGCGCATGGAAATCTTCTCCTTGAATCCAAACATCGCTTATCGCGAGGCGGTCGATGCTAGCACAGAATTAGACTAGGTCTAATTCGTGCTATCAGACGGATGCTTGGAGTATCCAGTCCGCCGCACGCTCGGCGATCATGATGGTCGGTGCATTCGTATTGCCGCCGATCAAGCGCGGCATCACTGAAGCGTCGATGACTCGCAATCCGTTGATTCCTCTAACTTTTAATTGGGGGTCTACCACGGAATCAGGATCGCTGCCCATCCGGCAGGTGCCGACGGGGTGATAAATGGTTTCGGCCTTGTCACGGATGGCGGCAGCGAGCTCGGCATCAGATTGGCGGCTCGACCCCGGATAGACCTCTGCGCCTCGATATCGATCAAACGGCGCAGCAGCGAGGATCTCGCGCGAGAGGCGCACCCCCTCTATCAAGCCGCGCAGATCCTCCGGCTCCGAGAGGTAGTTGGCGAAGATCCGCGGCGGATCGCCCATCGCGCTCGATCGCAAGCCGATCCGTCCTCGGCTACGCGGCCGAAGCACGCAGGCGTGCAGCGTGTAACCATGCCCCGGTAATCGGTTGCGGCCATGATCGTCGAGCTGTGCGGGCACGAAGTGAAATTGCAGATCGGCACGGCCATCAGGCGCCCTCGCCGAGCGCAAGAAGCCGCCGGACTCGGCAATGTTCGATGCGCCCGGACCACTGCCCGTCACCCAATAACGCAAACCCTCGAAAGCTTCTCGAAGGGCTCCGAAATCATAGGTGTCCGAACTGCGACTCTTCTGCAACACGCAGTAGTCGAGATGATCCTGAAGGTTGGCGCCGACGCCAGCGGCGGCGACACGTACCGGAATACCTTGAGCCTCAAGCTCGCTCACTGGTCCGATCCCTGAGCACATCAACAATTGCGGTGAGGCGACACTGCCACCACAGAGCAGCACTTCGCGAACCGCCCGGACCTGCTGAATCTGGCCCCGCCGTGTGAACTCCACCCCGATCGCATGATCACCCTCGATCAACACGCGCTGTACCTGCGCGTGCGTGATGACCGTCAGATTCGATCGCTCGAGCGCAGGCCGAAGATAGGCAACGGCCGTGCTGCTACGACGGGCTTGCCACTGCGTCACCTGATAGAAACCGAAACCCGCTTGGGATTCACCATTGAAATCGTCGTTACGCGCGTAGCCGCGAGCCGTCGTCGCATCGAGGAACACACTCGACAAAGGATTGCGATAGCGCAAATCTTCGACCCCGAGCGGACCCTCGACACCGTGATATCGCGACGCGCCGCGCGCTTGTCGCTCGGCCTTGCGAAAGTACGGCAGTACGGCGTCGTAGTTCCATCCGTCGGCACCGAGCGCAGCCCATTCGTCGTAATCGGCGGCATCGCCACGGATGTAGCACATCGCATTGATCGAGCTGCTGCCACCCAACACGCGACCACGTGGCCAGTACAAACGCCGGCCGTGCAGCTCCGACTCCGGCTCGGTGTAGTAATCCCAGTTGATGCGCGGGTTACCAACGAGCTTCGAGAGGCCCGCCGGCATATGGATGAAGGGATTGATATCGCGACCACCCGCCTCGATCAGCAAGACGCGAAGATCACCGCTCGTGCTCAGGCGATTGGCCAGCACACAACCAGCCGAGCCGGCACCGATGATGATGTAGTCGAAGTCGCGAGTCGTCATCCGGAGGACAACGATACGCTAATTTCCCCGCCACGTACCGCGGGACCATCGAGACCAGACTCCCCCGCTGTCACGAAAGACATGATAGTCACGCTGTTGCTGCGGCGTGCCGCGCAACGTTCCGGCCAACAGGAGTGCTTCAGGAACCCCGTCGCCATCGAGATCGACGAACACGAGTTGCGGAGCCGGCGCGTTACCGCCCGGATCCAACAGTGAAGCCGATAACGAAAACTCCTCGCGGATGGCCGCTTCTAGTGAGGCGCTGATCGGCGTTCCAGTCGGTACGACGCGCAACGTAGACCGCCACGTCGCATAGCGCGCTGGTGTGGCTGCCAGATCCGCTTGAGGTGACGATTTCTTTGACTCCTGCGCGGCGATCTGACGAGCCTCGAAACGCAATGCCGCATTGCGTGCAGGGTCCGTGGTCGAGACTTCGCCCCGGACGATGGCATCCAGAGCGCTTCGCCCGCGCTCGCTGGAATCGAAGCGTAAAAATTGCAGCGCGCTCGCACGCGCATCGGCCGTCGATGCGGCGAGCGCCCGCTTGAGCTGACTCGCCACACTCAAGCGCAGCGGGTCGGCTACCGGAGTCAAACTAACCAACAGCGTCGCGAGCAACATGACCGAAACGCCAAAATTGACCCGACTGATCGCTCCAAGCCATGGACCCGCTCGTAGGCTTGCATAGGCATAGCCGACGGCATAGAGAGTCGCAAAAATCGCCGTGACGAGACCCCAGTAGCGAGCCGGTGTGAGGCCAAGATCAGCCAGTCGCACGCACATCGAATAGAGCGCTGTGAGCGCGATCAGCACGAGCAGCGGCGGCACGACGCGCAGGAGCTGCTGTAACCAGCGCCCGTAGCCAGGATCAAGATCACCTTCGCGATAGGCCGCGTTGAACAGTAGTAAGGTTACTGCGACGAGCGCGAGCAAGACGGCGCTGTTGATGACGCGTTCACCACTGCCGAGCAACGCAGGCAGCTTAGGCAGCAAAGCCATTGAAAAGGCGATGACGATGAGACCTGCGAGCGGCAAAAGCCACTTCATCAAACCGAGCAACTGATCAAGTACACCGTCGATGAAGCGATCGCTGCTGCCGATGATCTGGGTCGCAGTCGCAAATGCCAATGTCGTGGCGGGGTAGACGAACCGAGGGTCACTGAAGATCGTTTTGAAAAACTCGTTGCCCAAGGTCTCGAACAGCGCAGCCCATAACAGCAACAGCAACCAGAAAGCGCCGGTGAACAAGGCGGATTCGGCGAGCGTTAGATAACTGCGCCAAGCGCTACGAAAAAGCACCGCGTAAGGCGTATGCCAGCGACCCGCTTCGAGACGCGCACGAAGCATCGGCAGCGCGATGAGCCAGGACACGGTCCAAGGCAGGAGGAAGCCCGCTATACGATCTTCATCCAAGTTGATCTCGCCGACCAACGAGGGCAGATCCCCGAACGACCCATAACCGGTGAGCGCCAGAAACGTCGCTACGGCAACCCCCGATACCCATAGCATTCGCTCGTGACGCTGTGACCACAAGACCAACAGAGTCGCGGGCAAAAAGACAGCGACAAGATAGACGGCGAAGAGCGCGCCAGGAGCGGTCGCCGGCCACACACGAGTGTCGATGGACTGATGCAGCCACCACAGCACCAAGGCTTGAACCGCGGCTACTACGAGTGCGCCCTTGGAAAAGGCCTCCGAACCCGACTCTTTCGACATGCATCTCTCCCTCTATTGAATCTTTATGACATGGAGCGTCGAGAACGGTTCGAAATATGAACATTAAATTAACGTTAAAATAACCACTGTGATCCGCATAACCGAGCTGCAGCTTCCTCTCGCCGAAAAAAGCGGCGAAAACACGCCCGAAGAACTTCGGGCTGCCATCGTCAAACGTCTCGGCATCGAAGCATCGTCTTTACTCGATTTCACCGTCTTCAAGCGCAGCTACGATGCCCGCAAAAAGAGCGAAGGCATCCGCTTCGTCTATATCGTCGATGTCACGACTCGAGACGAAGCCAGCATCCTTCGACGACATGCCAGTGACCCACACATTCGTCCCGCGCCGGACACGCGCTATCAGCCGCCGCCTCGTGCGCCAACTCAGCTGCAGGACCGACCCGTTGTCGTAGGCTTCGGACCCTGCGGTTTGTTCACAGCACTGATCCTCGCGCAGCAAGGCTATCGACCCATCGTTCTCGAGCGAGGCAAAGACGTCCGACGTCGCACTCAAGACACTTGGGGACTGTGGCGCAAGAGCGTGCTCAAACCGGAGTCG
>JALRHE010000093.1 GCA_023253235.1 Steroidobacteraceae bacterium | reverse complement strand
GCCGCGTTGGTGCGTGTTGCTGAACGCCAGGTTCGGATTAGTCGCGCGTAGTGCAGCGGCGACATCGCTCGGTGCGCCGCGTCTCAGATAGCTCTCAAACCCGGGTGAGGTCACCGAGTGGGTCGCGAACTCAACACCAGCGGCGGTGGTGCCGACGGTCAAATTCTGCGCCCATGCGTTGTGGCTATCGCCTGCGAGTACGATCGGGTTCGCGCTTGCTTCGAGCGAGTCTTGCAGCAGGCGCGTACGCGCCGCCGGGAAGCCACCCCAACTATCGAAGTTGTAGGGCAAGCCCATCTTTGCCGCGACGAGACCTGCGGCCATACGCCGCTTGAGGAATTCCGGCGCGTCTTCTGGCAGCCACTGACCAACCTGTTGCGGCGCCACTATTTCGCCCATGACGATCTGTTGGGAAATGATCTGCCAGCGCGTCTTTGATTGAGTGGACTTTCGCAGGCTTTCTTTGAGCCAAGACTCTTGTGGTAAGCCGAGCAGTGTTCGCGCCGGATTACGCAGAACACCATCGCGAAAGTCGGCCAAAGCCTTGGCAATGTCCGGCTTATCTTTGACTGCCGCCTCAAGATCCGGAGGCGCGCTGCGACCGTTGATTCGCGTTTCGAGTTTGAAGAGCGTGGCGAGATCCCCGATCTGATAAGTGCCGAAACGATCATCGGATACCGGCATCCATTCACGATATACGCGCTCGGCGATCGCTTTACGCGTTTCCCAATCGCCTTCCTTATCCGCTTGGTGATTTTCGGCACCGCCGACCCAAGCATCGTTCGCAAACTCGTGATCATCCCATTGCGGGATCATTGGATAGCTTTGATGGAGCTTCTGCAGATCCGGATCGAGACGGTAGGAGGCGTAGCGCAGGCGATAGTCGGCGAGCGTGACCATTTCGTGTGCAGGTTCGATCACGCGGCCCGTCAGAGTCTCGCCGGCCGACGGGTAAGTGCCGATCGCATACTCGTAGAGATAGTCGCCGACATGCACGATGAGATCGAGATCGTCGCGCTCGCAAGCATGTGCATACGCATTGAACCAACCGAAAGGCAGATTCGCACACGAGAACAAACCAATGCCGAACTTATCGATCGAGCCGGTTGGCAGGGTACGCGTACGACCGACGACGCTACGAGTGCCATCCGGCGCAACGAAGCGATAGTAGTACCAACGGCCCGGAGCGAGACCTTTGACGATGACCTTCGCGGTGTAGTCGCGATCAGGCGCAGCGACGACTTCAGCGCCGGCCACGAGCTTCTGGAACATGGCATCTCTGGCGACTTCCGCTCGAAGTTTGGCGTCGGCATCGCCGACGAAGCGCGTCCACAGGAGTACCGAATTCGCCGAGGGCTCACCACTGGCGACACCGTGTGTGAAACCACGACGCAAGAACATGCCGGCGACGCCGGGCAGGGCCATGGCACCGAGACCAAAGACGCCAGCCTGGATGAGTCTTCTGCGATCGATCATGTCTTGGCTCCTCTACGCAATCCCGAAGCGCGTACTTTACAGGCCGCGCGTTACAATAGGTCTACAGTTCGAGGATGCCCGTGACCAGCCCTGAAGTTTTCGTCCTGACCATCAACGCTGTGTTGTTGTGTTTCGCGTATTTCATCGTCTATCCGCGGTTCGCAGGTAGCGATATGAACCGACTTGCGATGAACGATTTGGCGGCGAATCTCACGGCGGTCGCGATCTCGGGATATTTCTTCTACGGAACCGGGACTCGCTTCGACTTTGTCGTACTAGAGGTGGGCTGGTTCGGCTTTACCGTAGCGAGCTTCTTGTTGATGGAGTTGCCGCTATTCGTCTGGTATGCGCGCCGCTACGGTTTGTTTCGCTCGCCCGAATGACTCAGTAGGCGACGGACCTCGGCGGTTTCCGGTCGGATGCCGCGCCATAGCCAGAACGCTTCCGCCGCCTGTTCCACTAACATGCCGATACCGTCGTGCGCTCGGGCGGCGCCATGCTGCTGCGCCCAGCGCATGAAAGGCGTTCCTGTATTCGCATAGCCGAGGTCGTAAGCATCGGTGTGCGATCCGATGATGACCGGATCGACAGTTGGAGTGGCGTTCTGCAAGCCGAGCGACGTCGCGTGTATGACGACATCAAACGGTTCGCGCAGTGCGTCCATGGCGCACGCGAATAGCGGGATGCTTTCGGAGATGCGGGCATCATGAAACGTGGACACCAGTTCTTCGGCTCGTGCGACATTTCGGTTGGCGATGACGAGCTTGCTTGGATGTTGCGCGAGTAAAGGTCCGACGATGCCGCGCGTCGCGCCACCGGCGCCGAGTATCAACACGGACCTACCTGCGATACCTATTTCGAGATGGTGCAGATCAGCGATGAGACCAGCTCCATCGGTGTTGTCACCGCGTAGCCCGCCGTCTGGTAGGGCAATCAAGGTATTCACGGCACCAGCGAGTTGGGCGCGCTCGGTCAGTTCTCGGGTCAGCGCGATAACGGACTCTTTATGCGGAACCGTCACGTTTAGACCGCGCACGCCCTCTTGAAAAAGTGCTGACACGCGGACGGCGAGTTCCTGTGGCGCAACGTCGAAGCGATCGTAAACCAAGTGTTGCCGTGTCGCTCGCGCGAACTCACCGTGAATGAAGGGAGAGCGGCTATGCGAAATCGGATGGCCGATCACTCCGTATCGATCGGGCGATGTCTCTATGCGACTAGCGTTCATTGCAGGGACCTCACGACTGCTCCGCCGGTGCGTTCAGTGTCGAGCACTTCGCGCAAGATCGGCAGCCAGATCGCCATCTGTTCATCGATCTGCCAAGGCGGATTGAGTATCAACATACCCGAGCCGTTGAGACCGACACGAGAGTCCGGCGGATGAATCCACAACTCGCTGCTGATCGCTGGGGTACAGGCTTCGTCGGGTGGTTTTGGCAGTCGCGAAATTAGTCGATGACGCCACTCCTGGGTGTCGCGCTCGTGCTTGATCGGATACCAGATAGCCACGACCGCATTCGGTAAACGACGTAGCACTTCGCAGGCGGCGATTTCGACTGCACGAAAATCGGCAGTCGTATCTTCATAGGGCGGGTCGATCAAGACCAGTGCGCGTCGTTCCGAATTGGGCAGCCAATGTCGAATTCTTTGGTAGCCATCAGCACATTCGGCGACGACTCGTCCCGATTCGCGCGGCAATAGTCTATGCAGTACGGTGTGCTCTTCCGCCTGTGTCTCGATGAACACGGCTCGATCCTGTGGGCGAATAGCAGCTAACGCGATGAGTGGCGAGCCCGGATATGCGCGGCGCGAAGATTGCTCACGCCGGATGGCTTTGAGGGTATCGAGGTAGTCCTTGATCTCGGTCGGCCAGTCACCGCGCGAGGCCGACTCGAGCAGTGCGATGCCGCGATCCGCTTCCGCCGTTTTGCGCGAACCTTCGGCTTGCAGATCGTAAAGCCCGCGACCCGCATGGGTGTCGAGAAGTAGAAATCCTTTGTCTTTGCGAGACAGCGCACGAATCAGCGCGAGCAGCGTGACGTGCTTGTGCACGTCCGCAAAGTTGCCCGCATGGAATACGTGCCGGTATTTCACGCCTCAGTCGAAGCAGACTTTTTGGATTTTTTTGCTTTAGCCTTGGCCTTCTTGGGCGTCTTGGCTTTAGCTTTGGCTTTGACTGGCTTGGCAGCCTCTGGTGCGGTCTCGGCAGTTGTCGCCGTCTTTGCCTTGGACTTAGCTTTGCCTTTTGCGACGGGGGTCTTCTTGGCAAAACGTCCGCGGCCAGGTCGCTGCGGAGCGGCCGCCAGAAGCTCACGGCACTCGTCGAGCGTCAGGGTTTTTGGGTCGCGGTCTTTCGGAATGCGCGCATTGCGCAGCTTGTCCGTGATGTACGGGCCATAGCGCCCGTTCAAAACCTGAATATCGTCTATGCCGAAGTCCTGGATGATGCGATTGGCATCGGCGAGCTTTTTCGCTTCGACCACTTCGATCGCGCGTTCGAGCGTGATGGTGTAAGGGTCGTCTTCCT
>JALRHE010000088.1 GCA_023253235.1 Steroidobacteraceae bacterium | reverse complement strand
TCTATCTCGTCGGTGCGGGCGATCAGGTCGAGCGTCGTGACGTGCGCATTGCCGGCTCGCGTATCGAGGGGCTGGTCGTTGCATCGGGTCTCGAGGGCGGTGAGCGTTTGATCGAGACGGCAGGGCCCTATCTGCGCGTCGGTGAGAAGATCCGGATCGCCAAATGAAGAACATGTCCGCATGGGCGATTCGGCATCCGATCATGCCGATCGTGCTCTTCATGGTGCTGACCTTCGTCGGCATCGTCAGTTTCATTCGTCTGCCGATCAATCTCTCACCGGATGTCAGCTTTCCGCTGGTGTCGGTCTCCGTCTCGCAGCCGGGCGCCGCACCGTCGGAAATCGAAACGCAGATCACCCAGAAAATCGAGGGCGCGGTGCGCAGCGTTTCGGGTGTGCGCACCATCAGCTCGCGAGCGTCTGAGGGTTTCAGTTCGACGATGGTGGAGTTCCAGATCGGCACGCCAATCGATCGTGCGCTCAACGACGTGCGCGATGCTGTCAGCAAAGTGCGTACCGATCTTCCCGATGGTGTCGATGAGCCGCAGGTCACGCGCATCGATGTCGAAGGTGGGGCGATCGCTTACTACGCTGTCGTGACGACTGAGCGCTCGCCGGAGCAGTTGAGCTGGTATGTCGACAACACGGTCAGCAAGCGCTTGCTCGCGATCCCCGGTGTGGCGCAAGCCTCCCGTGGCGGCGGTTTCACCCGCGAGATTCGCGTCAACCTCGATCCCGCTCGCATGCAGGCTCTGGGTATCACTGCGACCGAGGTCAACCAGCAACTACGCACACTGAATCTCAACGCACCGGGCGGTCGCGCCCAGGTGGGTGGCGGCGAACAGGCGATCCGCGTGCTCGGCTCTGCATCGACGGCTCTCGAGCTCGCGAATACGCAGATTCGTCTCGGTAATGGGACGAACGTTCGCTTGCAGGATATCGCTGAGGTTCGCGATGACGTGGGCGAGCAGCGCCAGCTGACGCGCCTCAACGGACGCGTGGCGACCACGTTTGGTGTGTTCAAAGCGAGAGGCTCCTCGGATGTAACGGTGCTCGATCGGGTCGAGGAAGAGATCGACAAACTCCTCAAAGAATCACCCGACCTCAAGATCACCCGCGTCTTTACCACGGTAGAGAACACCCGCGAATCCTACCAGGCCGCGCTCACGGCGATGATCGAGGGCTCGATCCTCGCGGTGCTCGTCGTCTTCATCTTCTTGCGTGACTGGCGTGCGACGGCGATCTCGGCGCTGGCTATTCCGCTCTCTGCCATCCCGACGTTCGCCTTCATGTATGCGATGGACTTCACGCTCAACAGCATGAGCATGTTGGCCTTGTCGCTGGTGGCGGGTGTGCTCGTCGACGATGCCATCGTCGAGATCGAAAACATCGTTCGGCATATGCGCATGGGCAAGACGGGTTATCAGGCGGCGCTCGATGCGGCAGATGAAATCGGTCTGGCGGTGGTTGCCACCTCGGCGACGATCATCGCGGTGTTCGCGCCCGTGGGCTTCATGGGTGGTTTCGTCGGCCAATACTTCAAGCAGTTCGGCTTGACGGTGGCGGCGGCCGTGTTTTTCTCGCTACTTGTCGCGCGACTGATCACTCCGCTGATCGCTGCCTACACGCTGAGGCCGCATGACGAGATTCGCTCGGCCGATGGCCCCATGATGAACAGCTATCTCGACGTGCTGCGCTGGGGTCTGCAGCATCGTTGGACGACGATCGCCGGCGGTACGGCGTTCTTCATCATCTCGGTACTGTTGCTCGTCGCGTTGCCGAAATCCTTGATTCCGCCGCGAGACTTTTCCGCCTCGCAGATCACCATCGAGTTACCGCCCGGCGTGCGACTCGAGCAGACGGCGGCCGTATCGGCGCAGGTTCGCGATCTGGTGGCGGCGCAGCCGGAAGTCACGGATGTCATCGAGTCGATCGGTGGCGATGAAGTACGTACGGCGAATCTCTATGTATCTTTGGTCTCGCACAAGGATCGCGATCTCACCCAGCATGAGTGGGAAGAGAAGGTTCGACCGAGCTTTGCGGCTATCCCCGATGCGCGCATCAACTTTGCAGGTGGTGACGCTGCTGGCGGCGGACGGCCTCTGACGCTGTACCTCACGAGCGATGACCCGGTGAAGCTCGAGACGGCGGCGCGCGCCGCCGTTGAGGCGATGCGCAAATTGCCTGAGCTGCGCGATGCACGTATCAGCGGCGATCTCGAACGCCCCGAAGTGATCGTCGAGCCTAGGCTCGATCTGGCCGCTGAGCTCGGCGTGTCGGTCGCGGCGATCAGTCAGACCATCCGCATTGCAACCTTGGGTGATCTGCCGCAGAACGCTGCGAAGTTCTCGCTCTCGGATCGACAGGTGCCTATCCGTGTGAGTTTGTTGGAGACCTCGCGCCAAGATTTGGCCACACTCGAAAACCTGCCGGTGCGTACCTCCTCCGGCGGTACCGTGCCGTTGAAGGCCGTTGCCGAGATCCGCTTCGGTGAAGGTCCGTCGGTGGTTCGACGCTACAACCAGAGTCGCCGTGTCGTCATCGATTCGGAACTCAATGGTGTCGAGATCGGACCTGCGCTCGCCAAGGTCAAGGCGCTGCCCGAGATCAAAAATCTCCCCGAGGGCGTGAACCTCGTCGAAGTTGGCCAGGCCGAGTTCATCAAGGACGTTTTCACGAACTTTACGTTGGCCATTGGCGCCGGTGTGCTGCTCGTGTTTGCCGTGCTCGTGTTGCTGTTCGCGCGTGTGTTCCAGCCGATCACGATCTTGTCGGCTTTGCCGCTGTCGGTCGGTGGCGCAGCGATCGCGCTGATGCTCTTTGGTAAACCCTTCTCGATGCCGGTGGTCATTGGCTTCTTGATGCTGATGGGTATCGTCGGCAAGAACTCGATCTTGCTCGTCGACTTTGCGATCGAAGAAATGCGTGCCGGCAAGACGCGTACCGAGGCGCTCATCGAGGCAGGCCACAAGCGTGCACGACCGATCATCATGACGACGGTCGCGATGGTCGCCGGTATGCTCCCCGTGGCCTTAGCCGTGGTGGGTGGCGAGTTCCGCGCGCCCATGGGCATCGCGGTGATCGGCGGTCTCATCACTTCGACGGTGTTGACGCTCGTGATCGTGCCCGCCGTGTTTTCGGTGATTGACGATCTCGAGGGGTGGGTCACCCCGCGTGTCAGTCGACTGCTGAATTCGTCCGAAGCGAGTTGATGGCGCAGCGCGACTCCGCGCTTGGTGTTGCCGCGACCGCTATCGGCTCTGCCACAGCAGGGTGAGGAGCAGCGTCGTGCTCGCGATGAACAGCGTCGCGGCAGCGCCGAGTGCGAGCGGCCGCCACCCCTGCGCGACGAGTTTACGTAAGTCGGTTTCGAGTCC
>JALRHE010000085.1 GCA_023253235.1 Steroidobacteraceae bacterium | reverse complement strand
GAATAGTTGGTTTCGGCCACTGCCAGAGCGCGACGCGACTCGAGCACGTCGACGGCGGTACGCGTGCCCACCTCATAACCGGCTTCGGTCGCCTTCAAGGCCGTGCGGCTCGATTCGAGAGCCTGTCGAAGCGCGTTCACGCGCGAGATTTCGCTGATCACACCGAGGTAGGCGTCACGGGCCTGGCGTTCGGTTTGGCGAGAGACGCGGGTGAGGCGTTCACGCGCAGCCTGCCATTGATACTCGGTCTGACGGACTCGCGACTGCGCCGCGCCACCGCTGAAGAGCGGCATGGTCACTTGCAGTGCGTAGCTCGTGTCGTCGCTGTTGTTCGTGCGGGTGCCGACGTTGCCACTCGAGAAGTTGATCGGGCTCGTCTGGTCCGTGTTGCTCTTGCTCGCGACGAGGTCGAGTTTCGGCAGATGCCCGCCGAAGGCGATGCGCACGTTGTCGCGTGCGATCTCGGCAGCCAACCGACTCGAAACGAGCGCGAGGTTTTGTTCCATCGAGCGCTCTACCCATTGAGCCTCATCTTGCGGCTCCGGTGACTTCAGCGGCATCGAATCGCCGGGCTTGGCGAGTTCACGATACTTCTCGGCGGTGATTTCGCGCAGAAACTCTTCCGTCGAGGCCAGTTGGCGCTTGGCGGCGATGACGGCTGCCGCAGCACTGTCGCGCGCGGCGCGCGCTTCCTGGACGTCGGTGATGGCGATGAGGCCCACTTCGAAGCGCTTCTCGGCCTGCTCGAGCTGGCGCGAAATGGCTTCGAGCGAGGAGGCCTGCGCATCGACGGTGTCTTGCGCGGCCAACACGTTGAAGTACGCCTCCGAGACCCGGAGGATCAGCTGCTGCTCGGCAGCCTGGTAGTCGGCTTCCGACTGCGCGACCTGACGATCGGCACGCTTGATGGCAACCCAGTTGTCCCAGGAGATCAGGCTTTGGCGCAGATCGAGGCTCCAACGATCGGTTTCCGGTTTGGACTTGCTCGAAGAGAGAAAGTTGAAGACGACCGTTTGGCCGTTCTGAACAATCTCTTGCGGGAACTGACCTTCCACCTCGGATTCGGCCTTGGTTCGGCTCGCACTGCCCGAAATCTGCGGCAGGATGGCGGCCCAAGCCTGAGGCTTCGCTTCGCGGGTCGCCCGACGCAGGGCTTCGGCTTCGCGAATCTGCGGGTCGTTGGTCAAGGCACGCTCGTAGACGGCCTTCAGGTCTTCAGCGGCGGCCGTCGAGACGGCCATGATGAGTCCGAGCGACAGCCCGAGTACGCGCTTCATAGGAATCCTCAGAGGGTGTTATATATCACTATAACAGTCGACGCCGTGTCTGACCAGACGTCGTCCGGCTCAGTATGGACGCAGCGAGGGGTCTATCCGTTCCCCCCAGGCCAGGATTCCGCCGGTCAAATTGCTGACTGACCGAAATCCGTGACTCTCGAGGAAGCGGGCAACCTGCAGGCTGCGTCCGCCCGAGCGACACATCACGATGATCGGTGTATCGGCATCGAATTCCCCGACGCGATTCGGTACCTGCGCCATGGGCACGTGCTGGGCGAAAGGAACCTTGGAGATGTCGAGTTCCCAGCCCTCGCGCACGTCGATCACGAGCGGCTGTTCGCCGGCATCGAGCCGAGCCTTGAGATCTTCGACCGACAATTCCTGCACCATGGGCTAAAACTCCAAACTTAGAAGGTGAAGCGCGCGGGTTGCGCCGCCCCGACGAGCGCTTTGAGACTCGTCTCGAACAAGACGGTACGACGGAACTGATCGGCAGAGATGCGCTCGACCAGAGTGGCCTCCATCACGGCACCCTGACCGATGACGGCGAACAGGCGTCCGCCGACGGCGAGTTGTCTTGCGTAGCGAGCATCGTCGATCGGCAGAGAGCCGGTGAGCGCGATGACATCGTATGCCGTGCTGCCGAGCGCCTCGTTGGCATAGGCATCGCGGTGTTCGACCGTGGCATTGCGCACGCCGACACCCGCAAGATTTTGCGCTGCCTGCGCGGCCAGATCAGCGCGAATTTCGAGCGAGCGTACGCTCCTGGCGCGGGCAGCAAGCCCAGCGGTCAGATAACCCGAGCCGGTGCCGACTTCCAGAACCTGATCTGCTGGCTGGATCGCGAGCGCCTGCAGGATCCGACCGGCGACTTTAGGCGCGAGCATGTGATCGCCTTGTCCCAAGGGCAGTTCGATGTCGGCATAGGCGAGTGATTCGTAGCCCGCAGGGACGAATCGCTCGCGCGGGATACGCTCGAACACGTCGAGCACGGCCTGGTCCAGAACTTCCCAAGTCCGCAATTGCTGCTGGATCATCTGTTCACGAGCGACATCGAACGACATGACAAGAATCTCGCAAAAAGGGCCGCAGAAAATACGTGTTTTCCTGCGGACTGCCAAGCCGGTTCATCACCTATGCGTGGTCGCCCGCGCGCAGATCGACCGAGACCACGGCGCCGTGGCTGAAAAGGCTCTGCAGCGTCGTCGTGATGTCGATCTCGGCGGCCATTTCCGTCGCATCCAGGGCGGTTGCGAGGCTGGCGCCGGCGATGAGCGCCTCGAGCCACTGGGCCGTGGCTGTGTTGCAGCGTTGGAGGATCGGGCCTCGCGGAGTGCCGGTAATCCAGGCTTGTTCGGGGCCTAGTGTGGCCGACGAGGCGTGGTCGCGATGTGCCTGCCAGTAACTGGCCACCGGGGTACGCCAACGCAGCACGGCGAACGAGGGCTGTAGTTGCAGCCTTAGCGACGGCCACTGCGCGGGAGGGAATCTCGCCAGGGAGGAAGCATCGATGGTCGGTCGGTCTGCTGCGATCAGCGCGCACTGCCAAGCCCACTCGAGAGTGGCGAGCTCCGACAGGTCGATACCGAGGGTCTCAATGGCGGATTCTTTGTTCTCGGCGGCGAGGAAGGCGGGGAAGGCGCTGCCGCTCGGGTGCAAATCGCCGCTACGTGAGGGGTTTCTTTGACGGAATCGTTCGGCCAAGACATTGAAAGGTGCTGCGCCGAGCAGCTCGGCAACCACCGGAAAAGACATCGCCAACGCTTTGCGAAACTGTGCGCGAACGTTGTGGTGATAGACCTGCATACCTGGGTCTTCGGGCGATTCTGCGCGATCCAGTTGCGCCGCGAATCGTCGTTGCCAGCTCTGCAGGCTCACGCGATCTCCGCGACGCAGGCATCGGCTTTATGAGCTTCGGCGGCGAGTATCGGCAGCGTTGGCAGCTTGGCATCCCATTCGATCAAGGTCGGCTTCACTCCGAGATGTCGCAGGGTGAAGCGATACAAATCCCAGACTCGATCGGGCACCGGTCGATCGTGTGTATCGATACACATCGCTCGATCGCCGTATCGGTCATATCCGTGTCCGGCGAGATGAATTTCGCCGATGGCATCGGATGGCAAGTTCGCGATGAAATCTTCGGGATCGATGCCGTGATTTTCCGCATTGACCACGAGGTTGTTGAGATCGAGCAGCAATCCGCAATCGGTACGACGGATGAGCTCGCTCAAAAATTCCGTTTCAGCCAGGTTGGATTCCTCAAACGTCACGTAACTCGAGAGATGCTCGAGCAGGATCGGTCGGCGCAACTTTTCCTGCACGGTTTGAACTCGTGCTACGACATGCTCGAGCATGTTGCTCGTGAAGGGGAACGGCAGCAGATCGTTGTAGTGGATGCCGTGGGCACTACCCCAGCATAAATGTTCCGAGACGACGGCTGGCTGATAGCGATCTTGGAGTCGCGCGAGTTGCTGAAGGTGCGATGTATCGAGTGGATCGGTGCTCGCGAGTCCTAGACCGACGCCATGGATGGAGAGCGGCAGATCACGCCGCAGGGTATCGAGAATGTCGGGAAGCAGACCGCCTTCGGCAAAGT
>JALRHE010000273.1 GCA_023253235.1 Steroidobacteraceae bacterium | reverse complement strand
GCCCGCGCTCTTGGCGAGAGTGCGAGCTCTGGGTGGCTCGCGCGCTGGCAGTGGCGTGGTGATCTGCGCTACCGCAACGAACACATCGATGCCGAGGGGGCAGTTGCGCGCAATCGCGATCGCATCCGTGGGCGCTTCGGTGCGCTCGCTCGTGTCAATGACACCGTTCGCGTCGAGTGGCAGCTCAGCACCGCTGAGAATGCGGATGCGCGTTCGACGAACGTCACGCTGAGCGACGCCAACTCGCGTAAGTCGGTGTACATCGATTTGGCCTATGGCGAGTGGATGCCGAACGAGCAATGGCGTCTGACGGCCGGCAAGATGAAGATGCCGTGGACGCGCGTCGGCAGCTACTTCT
Source organism: Steroidobacteraceae bacterium (assembly GCA_023253235.1). Classification (GTDB taxonomy): domain Bacteria; phylum Pseudomonadota; class Gammaproteobacteria; order Steroidobacterales; family Steroidobacteraceae; genus UBA964. The sequence goes on along the minus strand of JALRHE010000273.1, from coordinate 1,950 downwards.
ACGACGGCGATATCAATCCCGAAGGCTTTGCGGCTAATTGGCAGCAGGGCCCGACGGGTTGGTTTGCCGGCAGTTTCGTCACGCGGCTTGTCGAGCGCAGCGCGATCGTCGATTCCGAGATGGCGGGTGCGCAGCTCGGGTTTCGCGATACGACCGCCTCGGGTGATCGTTACCTCATGGCACTGAACTATCTCGATCATCGCGCGGTCGAGGGGCACGCCATCGTGCAAGCGGGAAGTGTCGGGGGTTTCTTCGGTAACTCCACGAAGACCAGCGGGTGCCGAAGCAGCTTCGGTGGCGCTTGTCTCGCTAACGACTACGATGTGCTTGAGTGGCAGGGCGAGTGGCAGACGCGTTTGGCGGACAGGCCGCTGAATCTGTTTGCGAACTACGCGCTGAACACGGCGGCTGAGGGTGCCAATCCGCTCGATACAGCCTATTCGGTCGGCTTCACTTACGGGCGGGTGAGCTCGTCCATCCCGGCGAGTTGGGAGTTCGGGTTGCTTTACCAGTTGATCGAGAAGGACGCCATGTTCGGCCAGTGGGTCGACTCGGACTTTGCAGGCGGCGCGACCGATTCGTCGGGTTATGCATTTCGCGGCGCCTATCAGCTCAATCCGAATCTGCGTCTCGGCTGGACATGGATGATCAACGAGTTGCAGGTCGATACTTCGGCTGGGAAGGATTACGAGCGCCTCATGATCGATCTGAATTGGTCCTTCTGAACCGCTAAAAACATTCCCCCTATTTTCCGCAGACTGGCCACCGCGTATGTCGCTTTTATGCCAATCAGATGAAATTTTGATTGCACAAGGCGACCGCGGTGGCACAAGTCGATAAAATGCGCGTCCCCGACCCCGGTCTGCCTGGATCCCCATGACACCATCGCTGCTGATCGTTGCCTTGGCGCTGCTGTCGTTCGTTGCGTTCCAGCTTGGGAAGGCACGGGCGATGGCGGTTGTGGGCGGTGCGCGCGGCATCCGCGATCTGCATTCACTCCCGGGTCATTACGGATTGTTGGCAGCCTTGTGGGCGGGCTTGCCGGCCCTGTTGCTCGTCATCCTGTGGGTGAGCGTGCAGGATCGTGTGTTGATCGCGATCGTCACCTCGCATCTGCCTGGCTCGGTGATGTCACTCGGCCAAGATGGCTTCACCTTGTTCCTCAACGACGTGCGCAACGTCATCGCGGGCAACATTCCTGCATCGCAGGTGTCGGCAGAGGCGGGCGTGGCAGCGGCCGAATACGTTCGCTTGCAGGGTTACTCGCGCATGGCGCTGACTGCGCTCGCGTTTGCGGTCGCCGTGCTTGGTCTGTTCATCACGCGCTCGCGCATCACACCTGAGCTGCGCGCACGTAATTCGGTCGAGCGTGTCTTCGAGGGCTTGCTGTTTTTGTGCTCGCTGGTAGCGGTGCTCACGACGCTCGGTATCGTGCTCTCGGTGGTCTTCGAGGCAACGCGTTTTTTCAACATCGTGCCGGTGTCGGAGTTTCTCTTTGGGACTCGCTGGTCGCCGCAGATGGCGATCCGTGCCGATCAAGTCGGATCCTCCGGTGCATTCGGCGCCATTCCGCTGTTTGCAGGCACGTTGCTGATCTCGTTCATCGCGATGATCGTCGCAGTCCCGATCGGCTTGTTCTCGGCAATTTACTTGGCCGAATACGCGCCCTCGCAGGTACGTAAGGTCGTCAAGCCGCTGCTCGAGGTGCTCGCGGGTGTGCCGACGGTGGTGTACGGATTCTTTGCCGTGACGACGGTCGGGCCCATCTTGCGTGTCTGGGGCGAATCGGTCGGGCTCGATGTGGCGGGTGAGAGCGCGCTCGCCGCAGGCCTCGTCATGGGCATCATGATCATCCCGTTCGTGTCGTCGCTCGCCGATGACATGATCACCGCGGTACCGCAAAGTCTGCGGGATGGCGCGTATGCGCTCGGCGCTACCCGCTCCGAGACC
>JALRHE010000125.1 GCA_023253235.1 Steroidobacteraceae bacterium | reverse complement strand
AGCGCCATTCGTCGCGCGCGATGTCGCGCTTGGCATTCATTGCGAAGATGTCGTACGACAGACGCCCTTGGGCATCGAGAGCCGCGCGATCGATGGTCGACTCCAGAGCCTGTAACTGACGCCGAGTCCGTGCGAGGTCCTCCTCTCGACGCTCCTCGGTCAGAGGCGACCATTCGCCATAACGCGTACGCAGCCCGAGAGACGTTGCGTATTCGGGGCTCGCAGCGACGTCTTCGTCGAACGCCACTTCGAAAAACGCTTTCGCTTTGGCGTTGGCGTCGCCATCGGGCGTCGTGGCTTGCGCAGTGAAGGCCGTCAATACGACCAAAAAGACGGCAATGATTCCCTGCTTGATCATGGGTAACCCTTCGTTGAATTGTTATCTTAGATTCGCGCCGCGAGCTCCGTCGCCTGACGAATCGCACGCTTCGCATCGAGCTCGGCCGCTACATCGGCACCACCGATGAGATGAACCGTGAGGCCGGCCTGCTGCAGCGGCGCAGCGAGCGCACGCAACGGCTCCTGACCGGTGCAGAGCACCACGCTGTCGACCTCCAAAGTACGCGGCGCATCACCCACCATGATGTGTAGGCCCGTATCGTCGATGTGCCGATACTGCACATCACCGATCATCTCGACGCGTTTCATCTTGAGTGCCGTGCGATGGATCCATCCGGTCGTCTTGCCTAGGCCCGCACCGGGCTTGCCCGCCTTGCGTTGCAGCAGGAAAACCTCGCGCGCCGGCGGAGTCGGCTGTGGTTTCACACCCGCGACGCCACCACGAGCGACGGCAGGATCACCGACACCCCACTCGCGCAACCAAGCCTCGCGATCCAAGGTGATCGAATGACCATCGTGAACGAGGAACTCCGCCACATCGAAACCAATTCCACCGGCTCCGACGATGGCGACTCGTGCACCGACCGTTCGCTTGCCGGTGAGCACATCGAGATAGCTGCAAACCTTGGGGTGATCCTGTCCCGAAATCTTCGGGTCGCGCGGAATCACGCCCGTGGCGAGAATGACTTCGTCGAAACCAGCACCGATCAAAGATTCGGCGCCGATGCGCTGGCCCAGTCTGACGTCAACGTCGGTTGCGACCAGCCTGCCTTGGAAATAGCGCAAAGTCTCCTCGAACTCTTCCTTGCCTGGAATCCGCTTGGCGAGATTGAATTGCCCGCCGATACGCTGATCCGCCTCGAACAAAGTCACCGAGTGGCCGCGCTCGGCCAATGTGGTCGCTGCGGCAAGACCCGCAGGACCCGCTCCCACGACAGCGATTTTTTTGGCTCTGCGAGCAGGCGCGATGACAAGCTCGGTCTCGTGACACGCGCGCGGATTAACAAGGCACGAAGAAATCTTGCCCGAGAAGGTGTGATCGAGACAGGCCTGATTACAGGCGATGCACGTATTGATATCCGCTGCACGCCCTTGGGAAGCCTTGCGCACGAAGTCCGGATCAGCAAGCAGAGGTCGCGCCATCGACACCATATCGGCATCGCCCGCAGCGAGCACGGCATCGGCAACTTCAGGCGTATTGAGACGATTGGTCGTACACAGTGGAATCTCGATACCCGCGGCACGCAACTCACGACGCAGCTTTCCCGTCACCCACGTAAAAGCGCCGCGCGGGACGGAGGTGGCGATGGTCGGAATTCGCGCCTCGTGCCAACCGATGCCGGAGTTCAGTATCGTCGCGCCGGCGGATGAAATCGCTTTAGCCATTCGGACGACTTCGTCCCAGCTCTGACCGTTCGGAATCAGGTCGAGAATCGATAGGCGGTAAACGATGATGAAATCGCGACCGACCGCTTCGCGTATTCGCGAGACGATCTCGACCGGCAGGCGCATCCGATTCTCGAACGAACCACCCCACTCGTCCTCGCGACGATTGGTGTGCTCCACCAAAAATTGGTTGATGAAATACCCTTCCGATCCCATCACCTCGACACCGTCATAACCGGCTTCGCGCGCGAGCGAGGCACAACGCACGAAGGCGCGGATCTGCCGCTCGACTCCCGCCGAACTCAAGGCGCGCGGTACGAATGGCGTGATGGGCGATTTGATGCGCGATGGTGCCACCGACAGCGGGTGATAGCCGTAACGCCCGGCGTGCAAGATCTGCAGCGCGATACGACCGCCCTCGGCGTGAACGGCATCGACGATCGGACGATGACGTTTGGACGCGCGCGATGACGCCAAACGCGAACCGAACGGCGACAACCAGCCCTCGATGTTGGGCGCAAAACCGCCCGTGACGATCAGGCCGACGCCGCCGCGAGCACGCTCAGCGAAATAGCTCGCGAGGCGTCCGAAATGTTTGGGATCGTCTTCGAGCCCCGTATGCATCGAGCCCATGAGGACTCGATTCGGCAACGTGGTAAAACCGAGATCGAGTGGTGACAACAGATGGGTGTAGACCGACATGGATCGAAGTCTACATCGTCGCCCGGGCACAAAAGAAAAGGCCCGGGATTTCTCCCGGGCCTCGAAACGTCACGCACGGAGGGGATGGCGTGACGGGGGGATTACATCCCCATGCCTTCCATGCCCGTGGGGGCCGGATGCACGTGGTCGTGATCGTCCTTCGGAGCCTCGGCGATCATGACCTCGGTGGTCAGCAACAGGCCGGCGACCGACGCTGCGTTCTGCAGCGCGAGACGCGTGACCTTGGCCGGATCGAGGATGCCGAAGTCGAGCATGTCGCCGTACTGGCTCTTGGCGGCGTTGTAGCCGTAAGCGCCCTTGCCGGCCTTGACCTCGTTGAGGACCACGGCCGCATCTTCACCGGCGTTCTCGACGATCTGACGCAGCGGCTC
>JALRHE010000092.1 GCA_023253235.1 Steroidobacteraceae bacterium | reverse complement strand
CCCCGCTACCAATTTTATCGGACCCCTCAGACGAGCCTTTCGGGGGGTTGTCACGACGTGACCTGCATCGCGACTCGATTTCCAAGGCCCTATTGCCACTACCTCCGCGATGACTGCCAACGAACAAACTGATCTGACTTTCGCCGAACTCGGCCTGAATCCCGCCTTGGTTTCTGCGCTCGCCTCCGTGGGCTACGAGACACCCTCGCCAATTCAGCGCGCCACGATACCTGTGCTGCTCCAAGGGCGAGACCTGATAGGGCAAGCCCAGACGGGCACCGGCAAGACCGCCGCTTTCGCCTTGCCCGTGTTGTCGCAAATCGATGTCGCTCGGCGCGAACCGCAGGCACTGGTGTTGGTTCCGACCCGAGAACTTGCGATTCAGGTTGCCGAAGCCTGTCAAAAATATGCGAGCCACATGCCGGGCCTGCACGTGCTGCCTATCTATGGCGGACAGAGCTATACCCCGCAATTGAACGCCTTGCGTCGTGGCGTACACATCGTCGTGGCGACGCCCGGTCGCGTGATTGATCACCTCGAACGAGGCACGCTCGATCTGAACACCATTCGTCACGTCGTGCTCGACGAGGCTGACGAAATGCTGCAGATGGGTTTCGTCGATGCGATCGATCACATTTTGAGCCTCGTGCCGGCGGAGCGACAGGTGGTGCTGTTCTCGGCCACGTTGCCGACTCAGATCAAGCGCATCGCCCAGAAGCACCTGCGTGATCCGCGTGAGATCACCGTCAAGTCCAAGACGGCGACCGCCGCCAATATCCGACAGCGTTATTGGCTAGTCTCCGGTATTCACAAACTCGATGCCTTGACCCGACTGCTCGAGGTCGAGACGTTCGATGCGATGCTCGTCTTTGCCCGCACCAAGCAATCTACCGTCGAGCTCGTTGAGAAACTCGAAGCGCGTGGTTTTGCAGCTGCCGCACTGAATGGCGATATCCTGCAAGCGCAGCGAGAGCGAACGATCGCCGCATTGAAGAGCGGCAAGATCGATATCGTGGTGGCGACCGACGTCGCGGCGCGAGGCATCGACGTCGAGCGTATTACACACGTCGTTAATTTCGACGTCCCTTACGATAGCGAGTCGTATGTACATCGAATCGGCCGTACCGGTCGTGCGGGTCGTTCGGGCGAGGCGATTCTTTTCATCTCGGCACGCGAGCGCAACATGCTGCGCATCATCGAGCGTGCCACCCGTCAGCCGATCGAGCCGATGGCGCTGCCAACCGTTCAAGAGGTCAACGCGCGCCGCGCAGAGAAGTTCAAGAAAGAGTTGACCGAAATGCTCGAATCTCAGGAGCTGTCAGCCTACCGCGGCGTCATCGAAGAGTTTGTGCGAGAGAGCGGTGCGGATGTGTTCGACGTCGCCGCTGCGCTCGCGTCCTTGGCGAAGTCGGGGCGTTCATTGTTCGTCACCAAGCGCGCAGAACCCACCGAGGAAGTGCGCGAAAGCGTCGAGCATAAGATGTCAAAGCCGCGTCGCCCTGAGGGTCCGCAGGCGTTTTTCCGCCTCGAAGTTGGTCGTCGTCACGGCGTGCAACCGGGCAATATCGTCGGCGCCTTGGCGCATGAGGGCGATATGCACGGCAGCGAGATCAATGGCATCGACATCCGTGACGATCACACGATCGTGCGTCTGCCAGCTCAAATCCCAGATCACGTTTTGAAACACCTCGCAGGGATCGTCGTTCGCGGGCAACCGCTCGCGATCAAGCGAATCAAGGCCGAGAAAAAGGGGCGAGGTTCGCGCTACTAGTCGCGACGGAAGACGACCAGATGATCGTTGGCCAGACGAAAGCCTAGCGTCTCGCCAATATGATGGTCGTGATGGCTCGGCGCCAATGCCAATACGCGCAGACCACTCGGTAGTTGCACCGTGTAGAGGAAATCGGCACCTCTGAAGACTCGCGCAACGATGCGAGCCTGTGTCGGTGAGTCGTCATCATGCAGCAAGTCATCGGGTCTCAGCAGCAGATCCGCCGAGCCTTCGGCAGCGGGATCTTCGATGGCCCCAAGCTCCGTCTGCCAAAGACCATCTTTGCCGATCGCAGGCAGCATCACGCCATCACCGATGAAGCCGGCTACCGCACGTGTGCGCGGTCGGTGATACACATCGTAAGGCGTATCCCATTGCTCCAATCGTCCGTCGTTCATGTACCCGAGACGATCGGCGAGGCCGAACGCATCGTGCTGATCGTGCGTCACCACTAGGGTCGTGATACGAAGCCCCTTAAGCAACTCGCGTAGTTCGCCGACGAGTTCGGTCCGCAGTCGCGCATCGAGATTCGAGAACGGCTCGTCCATCAGCAGAAGGTCAGGTTGCGGCGCAAGTGATCGGGCGATCGCGACGCGTTGCTGTTGACCGCCTGAGAGATCCTGAGGCAAACGTCGTTCGAGACCTCGTAGTCCGAGCAAAGCGAGCATGTCGGCGACGCGAGTCTCGCGGTCATCTCGCGAAAGGCTGCGCAAGCCGAAGCGAATGTTGTCGGCGACGCTCAAGTGCGGGAACAGGGCGTTGTCTTGCAAGACATAGCCAACACGACGCACTTCGGCGCCGAGGCAGTGATCGGCCGAAGACACCACGCGATCGCCAAGTTGGATCTCGCCGCGCGTAATCGATTCGAGACCGGCGATACATCGCAGAGTCGTGGTTTTGCCGCAGCCGCTCGGGCCGACGAGAACGCCGATGTCACCGGCCTCCAGTTGTAGGTCGACTCCCCGCAGGATTTCAGTGGCTTCCCGACGGAAGTGGATATCGCGAAGTTCAAGTCGCATGAGACATTCTTCCTGCGAGCCATTTCAGTGGCCAAAGTCCGGCGAGTACGAGTGCGAGTGCCGGCACGGCGGCGCGCTCCCATTCGCCTTCGGAGGTCAGTTCGAACACACGGATCGCCAAGGTCTCGAAGCCGAAGGGCCGCGTCAGCAAGGTGATCGGCAATTCTTTCATCAGGTCGACGAAGGTCAATACGAAAGCTGCGGCGACACTGCCTTTGAGCATAGGCCAATGAATTTTTTGCCAGCGCTCAAGTGGGCGACTGCCGAGCAGCACGGCGGCCTCATCGAGTGCCGTGGGCAGTCGTGCGAGACCAGCTGCCATCGGTGCATGACCGACTGCGAAAAAACGTGTGACGTACGCGATGAACAATACGAGCAGCGTTCCTTGTAACCAAGGTAAGGCTTGCGTCAGAGGTGCGTACAACCCCACCGCCAAAACCGTTCCCGGTATGGCGTATCCGGCGGTGGACAAGGGTGCGACGGTGCGGACGATTCCACTGACAGCGTCGCGTCGTGCGTAAACGAAGAGCGTACTGATCGACACGATCAGTAAGGCGCCAAGTCCGGCTAGAGCAATGCTACGCACGAAATATCCCCAATAGCGGGCATCGAGATCCGCCGTGACATGGGTACTAGCCCAGGACAGCAGGTGCGCGACGGGCCAAACGAAGGCGATGCCGAGGACGGTGCTGGCAAAGAGGGTGGCAAGACCCGCCGTCAGAGGGGGCAATTGCCGGCGCTGCAGGGCGATGCCACCGGCCTCGCGCATGCGTACCGATGAGCGTGCACGATGCTCGAGTAGTAGCAGTAGCAACGCGACGATTACCAGAAAGCCTGCAATCTGTTGGGCCGTCACCAAAGAAAACATGCCATACCATGCGCGATAGAGCGCGGTGGTGAGGGTGTCCACATTGAGTGCTGCGACGACACCGAAGTCGGCGAGCGTCTCCATCGCGACGAGGGCGGTGGAGGCCAAGACGGCCGGCACCGCGAGCGGTAACAGTACTTCACGAGTTGCCTGTAGACGCGTTCGCCCGAGTAGTGAGGCCGCCTCGAGATAACGTTGAGCCGCAGATTCGAAGGCGACTCGCGCGATCAGATAGACGTAGGGAAACAGCGTGAGCGTGAGTACGAGAGCCGCGCCTCCGAGCGAGCGGATCGATGGCCACTGCCAGCCGAATTGCTCGCGCAGCCAACTGTAAAGTGGGCTTGCGTAGTCGAGGCTGCCGGCGAAGACCGCGGCGAGCACGTATCCCGGGATCGACAACGGCAGTAGCAAGCCCCATGAAAAAAACGCGCGACCGGGGAACTCGCAGAGCGCGACGAGGGCGGCGAGGGTAGTACCGACGAGCGCTGCTCCTGCGGCCACGGTCATCACGAGAATGAACGTGTTACGACCGGCATCGGGCAGCAGGTAGCGCCACTGGTGTTGCAATGTGTCGCCAGCCGGCGTGAGCCACGCGCCGACGAGACCCACCAAAACGACGAGTGCCGGTGCGGCCGCCAGCAAAATAATCAGCGAGGCGCGCCAGCGCGCGAACATTACCGCCAGCCGGCGCGATCCATCACGCGCACGGCCGTGGCCTGCCGACGACCCGCCTCGACGATGTTGATACGGCTTGGCGTGAAGCTACCCCAGCTGCGAACGAGCGGATCGATTTCGACGGTCGGGTTGACCGGATACTCCATATTCGATCCGGCGAAGAGTCGCTGCGCTTCGCCTGCGGATAGCCACTCCAGCAATTTTTGAGCGCCCGCGGGATTGCGCGCGTGACGGGTGATGCCAGCGCCACTGACGTTGACATGGGTGCCATCACCACGCTGGTTTGCCCAAAATACTTTGACCGGGAAGTCAGGCTGTTTCTGCAGCATCCGACCGAGGTAATAGGTATTGACGATGCCGACATCACATTGACCCGCGGCAATGGCCTCCATGACTTGATTGTCATTGGCAAAGGGCGGCGCCGCGAGATTGGCGACCCATCCTCGGATCGTGGTTTCCGTTGCCGTTTCACCGCGCGCCTTGATCATCATGGCCACGAGTGACTGGTTGTAAACCTTCTTTGAGCTGCGCAGACACAGCCGATTTTTCCAAACCGGGTCTGCCAACGCTTCGTACGTGCTGAGGGTGCGCGGGTCGACGCGGTTCGGGTGGTAGACGATGGTGCGCGCCCGTTGCGACAAGCCCACCCAACGGTTGCCCGGATCACGCAGGGTCGCCGGTATGTTGGCTTCCAAAATCGATGAGCGCGTGGGCCGTAACAAGCCGCGATTGGCTGCATTCCAAAGTTCGCCGGCATCGACGGTCATCAGCATATCCGCCGGACTGTTCTTGCCTTCGGCAGCGAGTCGCTCGATCAGCACCGCTGCGTCCGCTGTCGTGAAGCGGACCGGGATTCCCGTTTCGGCGGTGAATCGATCGAAGATCGGTTTGATCAATTGCTCGTTACGCGCCGAATAAACCACGACCGGTTCTGTTGCGTCCGCTGCTCGTACGTGCAGCGCCGGGAGTGAACAGAGTGCGGCGAGGACGGTCGAGACGAGACGGTTGCAGGTAGGCAGGCGCATGGCAATAAATCCGCAGTTAAGAATCATTCGCAATTATGGGTCAGCACTCGGAGCGTCGCAAGATGAGACCCATTTGCCATAATCGGGTCATGAAACGCTTCCTCCTAGCCGTCACGGCTGCCCTCGGTCTGTCCCTTTCCACACCCTCGATCGTGGCGGCCGCCGCTCCGCAAAATCCGATCACGCACGAGGATCTCTGGCTGATGAAGCGGGTCGGGTCTCCGTCGGTCAGCCCGGACGGGCGTTGGGCGGTGTTCGCTGTGACGGAACCGGCCTACGACGAGAAGACTCAGGTGTCGGATCTGTGGATCGTGGCAACGGCTCCGGAGCGCGATGGCAAGCAGCCGGCACCGCGGCGTTTGACGGGTACAGCAGGT
>JALRHE010000011.1 GCA_023253235.1 Steroidobacteraceae bacterium | reverse complement strand
GTTTTGCCTAGGTATTTTATACCGGTTTTATTATGTGTTTTGATGTATAAATAAAACATGCTGGAAGTCTCCTCTTGATTTCTAGAGTTAGCAGATGCTGGAACATCGTGGCTAACATCTTTATTTATACAAAAGAAGACCTCCACCGCCCGGGTTCATCTGAAGCCCGGCTCCGGCAAGATCACCATCAACGATCGCCCGATCGACGTGTTCTTCGGACGTGAGACGGGTCGCATGATCGTCCGTCAACCGTTGGAGTTGACCGAGATGACCGAGCGTTTCGACGTGAAGGTGACGGTCGCCGGCGGCGGCATCACGGGTCAGGCGGGTGCGATCCGCCAGGGCATCACCCGTGCGTTGATCGAATTCGATGAGACCCTGCGCCGTCCGTTGCGTGCGGCGGGTTTCGTGACCCGCGATGCTCGCGAAGTCGAGCGTAAGAAGGTCGGTCGTCGCAAGGCTCGTCGCGGACCGCAGTACTCCAAGCGCTAATCGCGCAGGTGCACGGACTGCCGTCACGGCCACCGTTTTTGGGGGATCGTCTAGCGGTAGGACAACGGACTCTGACTCCGTTTACCTAGGTTCGAATCCTAGTCCCCCAGCCAAAACCGACAAGGCCCGCAGCGATGCGGGCCTTGTTCGTTTCCGGATCCGGAAGTGCGATCAGTCGAGGGTGCGAACGCCGTTCGGACCGCCGACCAAGACGACATCGGCAGCGCGACGCGCGAACAGGCCAACCGAAACGACCCCGGCAATACCGTTGATGGTGTTCTCGAGCGCGACCGGATCGAGGATCGTCAGTCCGTGCACATCGATGATCTGGTTGCCGTTGTCGGTGACGACGTTCTCGCGCCACAAGGGATGGCCGCCGAGCTTCACCATCTGACGCGACACGTACGAACGTGCCATCGGAATCACTTCGACCGGCAGCGGAAAGCGGCCGAGCACGTCGACCACTTTGCTCTCATCGACGATGCACACGAAGCGACGCGATGCTGCCGCGACGATTTTTTCGCGGGTGAGTGCACCGCCGCCGCCCTTGATGAGCCGACGGTGCCGATCGGTCTCGTCCGCACCATCGACGTAGAGTTCGAGATCGCCGGTCCGGTTGAGGTCGATGACCTCGATGCCGATCGAACGCAAACGGGTGGTTGAGCTTTCCGAACTCGACACGGCGCCCTTCAGGCGATCGCGCCAGGGCGCGAGCGCATCGATGAAGTGATTGACCGTCGAGCCGGTGCCGACACCGATCACCATGCCGTCTTCGAGATAGCGCAGCGCTGCGAGTGCTGCTGCTTGCTTGCCGTTGTCAGCGTCATTCATGCGATTTTCCTCGGGCAAAAAAGAAGATGCCCGCTTGCGCGGGCACCTTCTCGTCTTTCAGAAGACAGCGAATGCGATTCTCATCCCACTCGCCGAGACTCACGAAGAGTCTTACTTCTTCTTGGCGACCTTCTTCTTAGCCTTAGCTTTCGCCTTAGCTTTCTTTTTGGCCTTAGCCATTGTCTTTCTCCAGTTACGGGTTAGTCCGAGGGTGAGTATATACACGCGATTGCAAAAAACAAGCAACAGGTCGTTGCGTTCACACCTCGGTGGTCGTCGCTGTTCACTGCAGCGACATGATGAACTTCCAATGCGAAGCATCGACTGGTGTGATCGAGAGACGATTGCCGCGCTTCAAGATCAACATCTCGCGCAGTTGCTTCGACTCGTAGCGACGTAGCTCGTCTAGCGAAATCACTCGAGAAAAACGCTGTTTCAAACGCACGTCGACCATGTACCAACGCGGTGATTCGGGTTTCGATGCCGCATCGTAGTGGTCGTGCTTGCGGTCGAAGGCGGTGTGATCGGGGTAACCCGGCTTCACGATTTCGATCACGCCGACGATGCCCGGCTCATCGCAACTCGAGTGATACATGAAGGCGAGATCGCCGACGGCCATCTCGTCTCGCAGCATGTTGCGCACCTGGTAGTTGCGCACGCCGTCCCAACAGGTGGTCTGGCGGGGGGCTTTGGCAAGATCGTCGATGCTGAATGTCGACGGTTCAGACTTCATCAGCCAATACTTCATGTTGTTTCTCCAATGAAGAATTCGATTCCGCGCTCGGTGATGACCGCATCGAGCGGGATGTCGGTGGGTCTGGCGACGAGCGCGGCGACTCGCTGGCATTCGTAGGCGATGCCGATAAGTTTCGGTCCGCGCCAACAGCGTCTTCGTCTGCGAAAACCCAGTGCACGGTCGTAATAACCTGCACCGCTGCCCAAGCGGTGACCGTATGCATCGAAGCCCACCAACGGGAGCAGGATCAGATCTAGATCCTGCGCCGATGTGTGGGCGTGACCAGCCGGTTCGAGAATGCCGTGCCGGTTGCGACTGAGCGTCGGCGTCGCGGGCGCGAACGTCATCCGTTGCGCTCGTGCCGAGGTGATTCGGGGGAAGTACGCGAGACACCGATGTCGACGCAGCAGTGCGAGCAGTGGTGTCGTATCGAGCTCGCTGCCGACGGGCAGGTAGATGCCGACCCGCAAGCCGGGTTTGAGCCGGCCGATTCTGGAGAGGTGGAGTGCGACTTGGCGATGGGCCGCTGCGCGTTCCGATCGCGACAGCAAGGCTCGGCGACGCCGAAGTTCCCGTCGCAGGGCCGCGCGAGCGGCGAGCGGCACGCGGTCGCTCAAATCGAACACTCCCCCGATGAATTCGAAGACGTCACCCGCCTGTGCCGGTGTGAACCGTTGCTCTCGACACAGAGCAACAAGTGGGGCGGACTACGCCAGGTAAGGCTTTCCGCTCGAGGCGGACATGCACAATGCTGACAGCAAGCCCTGATGCCCCGGGGCGTTCAAACTTAGGGTCGAGAGGTAACCCGATCCACTATCGAACACCGCAGGTGACGCCATGGAAAGGGTACACCAAAGAGGCGTTGTCGTCAGAGCTCGAGCTGTCGATCGCGCTCGAGCGCACCATCGATCCGTTCGCGCATGGCTCGCAGTTTGGATGCGGCCTCGGTTTCGCTGCGTTGTTCCTTCGATTGCAGGCGTAGCAGATCGTTGGCGAGATTGAGTGCCGCGATGACGGCGATACGGTCGTAACCCACGACTTTGCCGCTGTCGCGGATCTCGCGCATCCGCTGATTGAGGTATTCGGCGGAATCGAGCAGGGCGGATCGCTCTTCCATCGGGCAGGCAACCAGAAATTCCTTTTCGAGAATGCGAATGCTGACCCGGGCGGACTCTTTATCCGAGCCGCTCATGCGCCATGCTCCAGGGTCTTGAGGCGACCGATCATCGCCTCGACGCGAGTGCGCACCGCTTCGTTTTTTTGCAGCAAGTTGGCGCGCTCGGTGGCGAGGTGGTCCTGACGCTGGCGCAGGGCGCGATTCTCCTCGCGCAAGGCGCCGAGCAGCGAGAGCACCTCGTCGAGTTGTTTCTCGAGACGTTTGATCTCGGCGTCGAGGCCGGCGGCCGTATCGGTTGCAGTGGATTGCATAAGCAAAATTATAGGCCTGCGATTACCGGTGTCCACGGTCGAAGGGCATAATCTCAATATGAGCCAACCTGATTACCGGACGATCGAGAGCCGACTCGACGAATCGCGAGCCCTGACCGATCTGCCGGAAGCGCACGGCACCTTGACCGGCGCTCTGTGCGCCAGCAACGCCGTCGCCTTGCAAGACTGGCTGCGCGAAGTGTTTCCCGAAGGCGTCGCCGGTGCCGCCGAAGGCGATATGCATGCGGTTTTCGAGTGGACGCGACACGTGCTTGGCAACGGCCAGATGGAGTTCGCCATGCTGCTGCCCGAGGACGATCGCCCGCTCGATGAGCGCGCGGCCGCGCTCGGCGAGTGGTGCCAGGGCTTTCTGTATGGGCTCGGTTCTACGCCGATACCCGATATCGATGCGCTCTCGCCCGAGGTGGGTGAGCTCGTTCGGGACCTCACGGCGATCACCCAGCTGAGTGTCGATGAGGCCGAGTCGGCCGATAGCAACGAGGATGCGCTCGCAGAGCTGATCGAGTTCGTTCGTGTGGGCGTGCAGTTGTTGTTCGACGAGCTCGCGCCGTTTCGCGATGCGACCACCGGAGGCAGTGCACCTGATGGTCCGGTCTCGCTCCACTAGCAAGCCGGCCACCAAGGTGGCCGCACTCGGCTCGACCGGCGCGTTACCGCCGCTCGGGCGGGATGAATTTGCGCGTCGCCGCCGTCAGTTCATGAAGACGATGGGGCGCGACGCGATTGCGATCGTCGCGGCTGCACCGGTACCGATGCGCAACAACGACGTCGAGTTCGCCTATCGCCAGGACAGCTATTTCCATTATCTGACGGGCTTCGGTGAGCCCGAGTCGGTGGCCGTGCTGATTCCCGGTCGTCCGCAGGGCGAGTATCTCTTGTTCGTACGCGATCGAGATCCGGCGCGCGAGACCTGGGACGGTCGTCGTGCCGGCCCGGTCGGCGCTCGGCGCGATTACGGTGCCGACGATGCTTTCCCGATCGACGATATCGACGAAATTCTGCCAGGCTTGCTCGAAGGTCGAAGCAAGCTCTACTACTCGGTCGGGCACGACCGCGAGTTCGATCAGCGGGTCGTTGGTTGGGTGAATCGTCTGCGTGCCGAGGCCAAGCAGGGTCGTCATGCGCCTCACGAGATGGTGGCGCTCGAGCATGTGCTCAACGAAATGCGTCTCTTCAAGAGCCGTGGCGAAATCGAACGCATGCGTGAGGCGGCGCGGATTGCCGCCCTGGCCCATGTGCGTGCGATGCGTTTTTGTCGCCCCGGCCGTTTCGAGTACGAGGTCGAGGCTGAACTGCGTCACGAGTTCGCAAGGTGGCGCGCCGACATCTCGTATCTGCCCATCGTGGGCGGTGGCGCCAATGGTTGCATCCTGCACTACCGTGAGAACGATTCCGTCTTGAACGACGGCGATCTGTTGCTCATCGATGCGGGTTGCGAATACCAGACTTACGCGTCCGACATCACGCGCACCTTCCCGGTGAACGGGCGCTTCACGGACGCCCAGCGTGCAGCCTACGAGGTGGTGCTCGAAGCGAACTTGGCGGCAATCGACGCAGTTCGAGTCGGCAACGACTGGAACCGCCCGCACGAGGTCGCCATCGAGGTGTTGACCGCGGGCATGGTGAAACTCGGTTTGCTCAAGGGTCGCGTCCCGTCGCTGATCAAATCGCAGGAATATCGTCGGTTCTACATGCATCGCACGGGGCACTGGCTCGGCATGGACGTGCATGACG
>JALRHE010000424.1 GCA_023253235.1 Steroidobacteraceae bacterium | reverse complement strand
TTGTTGCGGACTCGCCAATCGGTTTTCGCATCTGTTCATTGCGCGCGTAGGGGTGGGCGTCGGCGAGGCCGCACTCTCGCCAGCCGCCTTTTCTTTGTTGGCAGATTCTTTTCCTCCGCAAAAAATCGGTCGTGCGCTGAGCGTTTACTCGACCGGCGTTTTTCTGGGCGCGGGGCTTGCGTTCATCATCGGTGGTGCGGTGATCGGCCTGATCAAAGGGTCTGATGGTATCGAACTGCCGTTAGTGGGCCAGGTCGAGGCGTGGCAGGCAGCGTTCATCATCGTGGGTCTACCGGGTTTGTTGCTGTCTTTGTTGGTGCTGACGATCGCCGAGCCGGTGCGTCGCGACGCTGATAAAACGCCAGCGCCTCCGGTGACGAGAGTCTTCGGATATCTCGCCGAACATCCGCGCTTGTTCTTTTGCCACTTCCTCGGCTTTGCCTTGTTGAGCGCCGCTTTCAACGCGGTATCGGGTTGGGGTCCTGCGTTCTTGCAGCGGCAGTTTCAGGCTGATGCGCCGACGGCAGGGCTCGGTTTGGGTATTGCCGTGCTGGTGTTCGGGACGGCGGGCCTCTTGGTGGGAGGCTGGCTCACCGATCGAGGTCGACAGCGTGGCTGGCTGGATGCGGCACTGCGCGTGGGTGTACTGAGCGGGCTCGGTCTCATTCCGTTCGGATTATTGGCGATGGGCGCTAGCTCCGTCTGGATCGCCGTCCTCTGGCTCTGTCCTTTCATGTTCTTCGCCAGCATGTCCTTCGGTGGTGCAGCAGCAGCCATTCAATTGGTTGCCCCGACGCGCATGCGTGCGGTCGTGTCGGCTTTGTATCTGTTTTTCAATAATTTGCTTGGTATCGGCCTTGGGCCGATGGTGGTGGCTTTGGTCACCGACTATGTATTTGTCGACGAGAAAATGTTGTCGGCATCCATCGCATGGGTAACGAGTTCCATGGGGCTACTCGCTGCGTTGGTGCTGTATTGGGGTTTACGACCGTATCGGTCGGCTTTGGAAATGGCTCGAGGTGAATGATGGCTAGTCCTGGATCGATAGCGCAATGGCATGAAGAAGTGGATGTCTTGATCGCCGGATTCGGTGTCGCCGGTTGCGCGGCTGCACTCGGTGCGCGCGACGCAGATTCGGCCGCGAAGATACTGATCGTGGAGAAGATGTCCGAGCACCTCGCCGGCGGTAATGGGAGAGTCTCCGGACAGTCTTTGCTGATCTCGCACGATGCCGAGGCGCTCTATCAGTATCAGCGGAACATGAGCGTCAAGAATCCTGTGCCTGACGAGATGCTGCGCGAGTGGGCGCGCCAGATGGCCGAACTAGAGCCGTACATTCTCGAGCGATGCGCTGAGGCAGGTACCGAGTTCGTTCGCGGTAGCGGCTGGAGCGGCGGCGAAGCGGTTTACGAGTTTCCCGAATTCGGCGCCGAAAACGCCGTGGCGTACAACTCCTTCGTCAAGCCGATACCAAGTGGTGTGTGGATCACGATGAAACGCTGCGTCGAGCGTCGCGGGATTCCCGTCAGATTCGAGTCGCCCATCGTCGATTTGGTACAGGATCCCGATACTCTCGAGGTGATCGGTGCGATCGTCGAACAGGGTGGTGTCCGTCGCGCCATCAGAGCCAAGGGTGGTGTGGTGCTCGCCGTCGGCGGCTACGAAAACAATTTGACCATGCAGCGCGACTACTACGGACTCGCGGAGGCTTACCCCTTCGGTTCACCTGCCAACACCGGTGATGGTCTGAAACTGTTGCAGAAGGCCGGGGCGGATCTCTGGCACTTGCGCAATTTCGGTCAGTCCGGCGGCATTTGGCCTGCGATCAAAGTGCCGCAGTGGCCCACCGTCTTCATGCGCCGGCATTTGTGGCAGACCTTCAGCTGGATCGATATCGACGCCGAAGGGCAGCGTTTCTACAACGAGGGTGCGCCGCTCTACTACACGCACTACAAAGAAAAGCGTCACGGACATTGGGTGGATACACCGCTACCGCGCGCCTTGCCGGTCCATATGATCTTCGACGAAACGACGCGTGCCCATAATTGCTTGATTACCCAGGCGATGACTTGGAATACGGTGGTCGAAGGTTACGAATGGTCCGACGACAACACGGTCGAGATCGAAAAAGGTTGGGTGTTGCGTGCAGATTCGATCGAGGAACTTGCCGTTCTGATGGGACGAGACCCTAGCCGAGTGCGCGAGACCGTAGATCGCTATAACACCGCGTGCCGAAATGGGATCGACCCTGACTTCGAACGACCGGGTTTTTCGCTGCAGGCGATCGAGAATCCTCCGTACTACGCGGTGCGAATCGAGCCGGGTATTGTCTGCACGAGCGGTGGCGCGCGTCGTAATATCGAGTCCGAAGTGCTCGATCATCGCGGTGTGCCGATCGCCGGGCTCTACGAGGCAGGCGAACTCGGTTCAATGATCTCGGATCTGTACCAGAACGGCTCTTACCTCACCGAAGCCATGATCTCCGGCCGTGCAGCGGGAAGAAATGCCTCTGCGCGGGCGCAGCGCAGCTAGCTCTAGAGACCCAGTACGCCCGGATTCATTTGTCGATGCGGGTCGAGGGTCGTCGCGAGTTGTTGATACACCCGTTGCTGCACGTCATCGAGACTTGCAGCGAAGGGGTACGCGCGGCCGACCTGAAAGTGACCGACACCGAGCGGCTTCCATGCTTCCATGATGGCCTGACGCAGCTTCGCAACCTGGTTGCGTGCGGATGGGTTCGGCGGATTGCGAGGAATACGTTTGATGACTTTGTCTTCGAGCGTGTCGAAGTGCAGCGGCTCAAGCTCGTCCTGCCAGAAAAACATCGGCTCCATCAATGTCGTCGTACTGCCGACGGCAGAGAAGAGGGTCGCGGAGGTGATACCCGCAGCCGCAATCTCCGCCTCGAACGACTCCAACGTCTCGAGGTAGGCGCGGTAACCTTCTTGAGCGCGATCGACATTGAAGAGACCGTGTACCGGCACCCAGCGTTCGCCGTTCGGTCCCAGGATTCCGTTCAGTGGCGTAAACGGTGTCGCCATCATGACTTTCGGAATCGTGTTTTCGATTTCGCGCCCACCTAGGTCACTTACGATCCGTCGGACTTGTGCGAGCTTGCTATCAACGGCGTGAGCGTCGAGTCCTTCGCACATGACGTGCTGGGTGAAGCCCGCGTCACCCAGGAATCCACGTCCGGCCAAAGATATCTCGGCGATACTGCGTAAACCCTTGAGTGTGGAGCCGCTACCGCGCAGCACTTTAGACAGCGTGCGGAAGTCATCGGCAAAGCTGCTGCGGCGGGTGCGTACGTTGGCTAGTAAAGGGTCGAAACCCACTTGTTGAATGGCCAGCCGGCGCCGAGCGATCGACTGCATCGATTCGAGCAGATTGATGGGTTGCTCGAAGGAGAAGGAGGCGCTGTCGGTAGCGGCTGGCAGCGGTTCGACGGCCAAGGCGATACGTAGTTTGACGCCGAAGCGCCCGCAGTCACCGACGAGGAGGGATGTCAGATCGGGTCCGAAATACCTCGAGCGGCCCGCATCACCCCGAGATAGCACGCCCGTGCGCAACACGGTGCCGTCGGCGAGCAGCACTTCGAGACCGAGTGTCGACTCTGCGGCCGAACCATGCAGACCGGAACCCCAAAATGCGGCATTTTGTGAAATCGCTCCACCGACCGTGGCTCGCAAGCCCGACAAAGGTCCGCCAAACACGGCACGCAAACCTTGCGGTTGCAAAGCCTCGTGCAGTTGCTGCCAGGTAACGCCGGCGTCAACCACAACCCAACCGTTGGAGAGAGTCGAGAGTTCGATCTGCGACAGTTGGCGCAGATCGACCATCACGACCGGGCGCGAATCCTCTGCGAGCACGTAGCCACCGGTGTAAGACATGCCACCACCACGTGCTACGACAACACATCCCTCGCGCAAGGCTTGTCCGATGAGTTGAATCGCGTCTTCTCGGTTGTGTGGTGCGACGACTCGTGTGGGTGCCGAGCCTCGATAAAAGAAATCGTGGTCTAACAGCTGCTGCGTCATCGGAGCTCCCGATCTACCGTGTTACCGTGCAGGCGCATCGCCGCGAAGGTTTTGAGGCTGGATTCGAGCAGCGCGCGCTTTTCCTGAATTCTTTTGCAGGGGCCACCAATCGCCACGAACAGCGGTCTTTGTAGCGAGTCTTGCGGAAGATGGCATGCCACGGTCGCGACCTCCGGGTTCAGCGTGCCGAGATTCCAGGCGAGCGAGGCGCGTTGACTGGCTCTCACGTCGCTCAGTACGGCGGACAACTCCGGTACCACAGCCCGTTTCTCACTGGCAGCGCGACGGTGCATCGCCCGAATGGTGGAGGGCGGGAGAGTCGACAGGTAGCTCGTTCCGGTAGCCGAACCAAAGATGGGAAAGCGTTCGCCGACGACGGGCGACCACGCGATTCCCGCAGGGCCCTCGAACACGGCAACGATTTCGACGTCGAGATCGGTTGGTGTGCAAAGCACCGTGGTCTCACCGGATGTCGCCGCTAGCTCGCGCAACGCGTCACGCAGACCCGCTTGTCCGAACCAGGATGATTCCAACCACGAGCCGAGCGACGAGAAACGAGCCGTCGGGAAATAGGTTGCGCTGCGCCGGTCGATCGACAGCAGGTTCAAGCCGACGAGCGTTCGCAGCAGGTCCGCCGTGCTGGAGCGCGGCGCTTCGATCAGGCGAGCGATCTCGGCGCTGCTCAAGGGTTGTTTGGCTTTGGCGAGCGCGTCGAAAACCCGAAAGCTGCGGGTCACGGAAACCGAAGTGTCATTCATGTCGAGATATACGCGTATTCGTTCGATAGGTTGACAGGACTGGATTTGTTAGTCCGCAGTCTATGACAATGTGGGCGGTAAGTTCACACTTCATTTCGCCATTTCATTGGGGACGACGCATGAGCGGTTACATCGACATCGTTTGCAACCTTTACGATCCGGAAGCAGTCCGCAAGGGTCAGACCGGCATCGACAACGCTTTCAAGAAGCAGGTTCGGATGGATCGCCGGCTGTGGGGCGGTATTCCGGTCAGCGAGTATTTGCGCAAGATGGATCGCGCGGGTATCGAGCGCTCGTTGTTGATCGCCGTCAGGGCGGGTGACATGAACGTCGCCGGCTCTTTCGAGGTGCCGTACGAGCGAGTGCATAAAGTCGTCAACAAGTATCCCGACCGTTTCTCCGGGTTGGCCGGCGTCGATCCCTTCCGAGGAATGAAAGGGCTACGCGAGTTGTCGTTTGCGGTGAACGAACTCGGCTTCGTCGGAGCGCATCTTTATCCGCACTGGTTCGGTCTCGCACCCGATCACGCGAAGTACTATCCGTATTACGCCAAGTGTGCCGAGCTCGAGATCCCGATCATGATGCAGATCGGACACAATCTCGTTTACTCGCAGAGTCGTCGTCTACCGTCCGTGGGTCGTCCGATCACGCTTGATCAAGTGGCGATCGACTTTCCGGAGCTCAAGTTGCTCGGAATCCACATCGGTGTGCCTTGGACGGAAGAGGCGATCTCGATGGCTTGGAAACATTCCAACATCTACCTGGCTGGCGACGCCTATGCACCGAAGCATTGGCCCAAGGCGTTCGTGCATTACGCCAACACGTACGGCAGCCACAAGGTGCTCTTCGGCACTGACTGGCCCGTGATCGATCCTGAGCGTGCCGTGGCTGAGATTGCAGCACTCGGCATGCGTCCCGAATCGCACCAAAAGATGATGCGTGACAACGCGCTTGAGGTGTTCACGCGCATCCCGCGCCCTAAGGCGGTTCGCAAGGCGAAGTCTCAGCGTAAGGGCTGAGATCGCTCGCGACGATCAGGGCCGGAGCGCGCGCTTCAAGATCTTGCCTGACGGATTGCGCGGCAATTCTGCCAAGAAGTCGAACTCACGCGGGATCTTATAGGACGACAACTGCGGCTTGAGGAACTCGATGAGTTCCTCGGCCGTGGTGCTCGTCCCCTCTCGACAAACGATAAAGCCCTTCAATCGTTCGCCCCATTGCTCGTCGGGTACCCCGATGACAGCGGCCTCCTGTACGGCGGGATGCCGATACAGCAATTCTTCGATCTGACGTGGATACACGTTGATGCCACCAGTCACCACCATGTCCTTCTTGCGATCGACGATATAGAAATAGCCTTCGTCGTCTTGTCGAGCCAGATCGCCCGCGCTGAACCAACCGTCAGCCAAAGGTGGGATGACTCGTTTTCCGTCTTGCCAGTAACCGCTGAACATGAAGGGGCAGAGGGTGAAGAGTTCGCCGATTTCACCTCGCGGCGTCGGCTTGCCATCCTCGTCTAACAACTTCACTTGAGTACACGGAAAGGGCAGTCCGACACACTGTTGCTTGCGCAGTTGGTCGGGGGGGCGCAGGTTCGTTGCGAGACCGATTTCAGTGGAGCCGTAGGTTTCGTGTAATAAACCTTCGCCCCAAAGACCGATGATCTTCTCTTTCATGGCCTGCGGTAGCGCCGACGCATTCGAGATCATCGCCTTGAGACCGGTTTTTCGGTGCGCCTCGAGGAATTCTTTGGGCAAGGCGAAGATCGCATGAAATTGGGTCGGTACCAAGAAAACACCCGTGAACTCACCGGAGCCGAGTTTGCTGACGACGGCCTCGGGATCGAACTTCGGCATGATCTCGCAGGTGCCACCAAAGAATACCGGGCACAGTGCGAAGGCCATGCCGGCGCCGTGCGCCAAGGGCGCGATGGCGAGAAATCGATCATCCGGTCCCATACAGCCGTATTCGATGGCGAATACAGGAAACACGAGCGCGCGTGCGCGATGCGACAGCATCACGCCTTTCGGGCGACCCGTCGTGCCGGAGGTGTAGGGAATGCAAAACGTATCCCATTCGCCTGCGAGTCGTGGAGGCTCGGCGAGCGCCGGTGCGTTCGCCAGACGATGTTCGTAATCGTCACCGAAGTAGATGATTTGCTTGACCGTCGCGAAGCGGGCGACGGCAACCGTGGCACGACACGTTTCGTGGGCGAATAGGACTTCTGCTCGCGCATCGTCACAGATGTCCGCAAGTTCGACCGAGTTGAGCCGATGGCTCAGCGTGGCGCTCGCGATGCCGACTTCAGAGAGGCCAACCACGACCTCCAGAAACTCGATGCAATTGGGTCCGACGACAGCCGCGTGTTGTCCAAATTGCAGACCGAGCTGGCCGAGTGCGTGCGCTTGCAGCCGATCGATGCGCTCGCAAAACTCGGCAAACGTACGACGCTTCTCGCCCTCGATGAACATGGTCTTGTCTGGCGTTCGGCGGGCAGAGCAACGTATGCCGGTCGCAATCGTCAGAGGCTGATAGGTCGCGGGCACCGTGAGTTGAATGTCGTTCATGCAAAGTCCTTTGATGGTTCTACCAGTCTCGAGTCGATTCGACCGCCGCTAACAGTTTTCGCGGCAGCGAGTCGCCGAGTTTGGCAATTCTTTCGCTAGGTCCACCCACGCTCAGCACGAGGGGGCGTAATGACAAGGGGGTCGGCAACGCCGCTGCGTAGGCCGCCACATCCGGTATGACGGCGCTGTCGGCAAAGGCGTAGCCGCGCTCGCGGGCGAGACGCACTTCGCGACGCACCTCGCGCAAATCCACCCGCTCCTGGAGTCGCGTTTGGCTACGCGAGGCGAGTGAGGCGATCGTTGCATCGGGCAGCGTCGTGCAGTGCGCCCACCCGATGGCGGAGTGCAGCAAAGGCAGCGTCTGTCCAACTTCGATGACGAGACGGATGCCGCCGCTCTGGGCGGATACGTACACGACCTCGACGGCGAGATCGCCAATGGCGGAGATCGAGACCGTCTCGCCACACTCGCGTTGCAATCGATCGGCCAGAGCGGCGAGTCGCGGATCCAGCCAGCGAATGTCGAGTAGCCAACGACTCCAGTTCGCAAACCGCGCCGAGGGAAAGTAGGTGGCGGAGCGTCGGTCGACCGTCAACCAGCCGAGCTCCGTCAGCGACTTCAAGAGACTCGCGGTCGTCGAACGCGAGGTGCCCAAAGCCTCGGCAATCTCCTGACTCGACAGCGGCGAGTGCCGGCGCGCGAACAGTTCGAGCAGTCGCGTGACGCGCAACAGTTGCGGGGGTGCTGAGCCGGAAGTCATGAAATACGATTATTCGTATCGAGCGGGTGTTGCAACAGGATTCCTTGACATTGGACGTGCTCGCGGAGAATCTGTCAATGCATCCAATTCATCCTCCTTATGGAGACATGCATGACCTTTACGAAAGTTTCATCCTTTGTTCGATTCGCGCTGGCTTCGAGCCTCGTTGCGGCAGCCTCATCGGCCGCCTCTGCGCAGCAGGCCAACGATGAGGCCGTTGCGCTCGAAGAAATCACGGTCACGGCTCAGCGTCGTGAGGAAAGCCTGCAGACATCGCCGATTGCGATCACAGCGATCGATCCGACGATCATCGAGCGTCGTCAGATGCTCGACACCAAGCAGGTGGTGTTCAACGTTCCCAACCTGACCGGTAACAGCAACGTCGGTCAAACGACGGCGACGACCTTCTTCATGCGTGCCGTGGGCACCACGGAGAACTTGGCTACCGCCGATACGTCGGTAGGCCTCTACGTAGACGACATCTACGTGGCGCGTCAGGCAGTCAACAATTTCAATCTCGCCGACATCGAGCGGATCGAGGTGCTGCGTGGTCCGCAGGGTACGCTCTACGGTCGCAACACCAACGGCGGCGCCATCAAGATCGTCACCAAGAAGCCCTCGGGTGACAGCGAACTGAACCTGCGTGCCGGTATCGGCAACTATGGTCGTTCGGAATTTCGCTTGTCGGGTAACGGCGCGCTCGGTGGAGATCTCTACGGTCGCGTGAACGTCCTCGTGCAACAGGGCGACGGCATCATCCGTAACCGTACGCTCGGTACCGACGTCAACGACATGGAGTATCAGGGTGCTCGAGTGGCGCTTCGCTACGCACCGGAAGGTGGCTTCGAAGCGAACTTCGCGTACGACTTCAGCCGTGACGAGACCAATGGCGGTTATGCCTCCGATATCGCCGGCATCATCCGCCCGCGCACGAACAGCTTGTTCGATGTCGTTTCGAGCTACGACAACAAAGGTTTGGCCAAGACCAACGGTGGTCATCTGAACTTGAGCTGGCAGCTCGACAACGGCTTCTCGGTGCAGTCCGTGACGGGTTATCGCGATACGTCGCAGGACTTGCGCTTGGATCTCTCCGACCAAGCGCCGACCCGCTACACGTTGTTGCAGCGTCAGGATAACGACCAGATCTCGCAAGAAGTGCAAACCTCGGGCAACGTCACTGACGCACTGCGTGTGACGGCCGGTGTGTACTACTTCTCCGAATCGACCGACGTCGTGATGACTGACATCATCGCTCCGAACACCTTTGCCAAGGTGTTCAACGTCGACTCGTCGAGCACGGCGGGCTTCGGTCAGTTGGAATACACGATTGGCTCGGTCACGCTGCTCGCTGCTGCTCGCTACACCAAAGACGAGCGTGATCTCGAGATTCGGCAGACGAGCTCGCTCGCCGGGCCGTTGTTCAACTTCGACACGGCCGCTTTGGCGGCGCGTGGCGCGGCCGGTGCGAACATCAGCCCGAATCGTCGCTTCAGCGAAGTGACGCCGAAGATCGGCGTGAACTGGGAGATCAACGATGATCTCTTTGCCTACGCCTCGTACACCGAGGGCTTCCGTTCGGGTGGTTGGTCTGGCCGTGCCGTGCGCTCGGATCAGTACGTCAACTTCAACCCGGAAAACGTCGAGTCTTGGGAGATTGGTGTCAAAGCCACGCTCGCCGATGGTCGTGCCCGTTGGAATAGCTCGGTCTTCCGCATGGATTACACCGACCTATTCAACACGCTCGTCGTGAACAACATCTGGGCGGTACAGACGGCTGACGCGCAGATCCAGGGTCTCGAGAGCGAGTTCACCGTTCGTGCCAATGCGAACCTCGACCTGTTCGCCAACGTCGGTATCCTCGATACCAAGTACGTCGGTACCAAGCCGGTGAACTTGGCGAACGATCTGCAGCGTGCGCCGAAGTTCCAGGGCAAGGTGGGTGCGTCGTTCAACTACCCGCTCTCGGGTGGCACGTTGCTCATCAACGGCGATGTGTTCTTCACGGATGACTACATCGTTTCACCGGCCAATCTGTCGTTCACCGCGCCGGCACTGCCTAAGGGTGTGAGCTTGGTAAAGGCTTTCGAGTTGGTCAACGCTTCGGTGGGTTACCGCTGGGCTGATGATCGATATGAAGTCGCTGCCTCGTGCACGAACTGCTTGGACAAGGAGTACTTCGAGGCTGGCACCTATACGGCAACGTTCGCTGCCGTGTACCCGGGTGCTCCGCGTCTGTACCGTCTGACGGTATCGGCCAAGCTCTGAGTTCAACTCTTCGGCAATCTGTCCGATCATTCGGCGGCGGTAGCAATACCGCCGCCGTTTCTTTATCACCATGCTGAACAATCGATACCCAACCCAGGTCGCACATCGTCGAATCCTGATTTCCGTACATGGCCGTCAAGTGATGGCTCGTGTCGCGGGCAGCGGTCCGGCCGTATTGGCTTTGCACGAATCTCCGCGGTCTTCCCATTCGTTGTTGCCGCTGATCAATGCACTGGCGCACCGATACACGGTGATTACGCTGGATACGCCGGGTTATGGCGAATCCGATGCACTCGAGCCGTCGAGACCCGAGGCAAGCGATTTCGTGGCGGTGATCGGTGGGGTGCTCGATGCACTGCAGATTCGCAAGGTGTTGCTCTACGGTACCCATACGGGCGCCGCACTCGCGGTGTCATTCGCTCTGGTGCATCCAGAGCGTGTTGCTGCGTTAGTACTCGATGGTTTCGCTGCCTTCGATGCCGAAGAACAGCGCGACTTCAATGATCGTTATCTCTGTCCTTTCGAGCCCTCATGGGACGGCTCGCATCTGGCTGAACTTTGGTCGCGCGTCCGCGATCTGTACATGTGGTTTCCGTATCACCATCGCGATGCGGCACATCGCTTGCGGACCGAGTTGCCGTCAGTGGCTGCGTTGTACGGCACCGTGCGTGGCTTTCTCGCCAGTGGCGCCGGGTATTGGCGCGGTTATCGCTGTGCAGGTGCCATCGATGCGCCGGCAGCCGCGCAGGCTCTGCGCGTCCCAACCTTATTGACGGCGCGACCGCACGATCTCATTGCGGCGCACTTGCAACGTATTCAAGCGACGAGTTATGTGCGGGTGCAGTCGCTCGGCCCATCGCTCGAGGAGTGGGCCGGAGCGATCGACGCACACTTCTCTAGTCGCGAGTCCGATGTTGCGGCGGTTTCGACGAGCAGCGGTGAGCGTCTTCTGACGTATCTTGGGGAAGGCGCGCTGCACTACCGCAGGACCGACGGTGTGGGACGCCCTTTGGTTGTCATTCCCGATCTGCCAACCGGCGCAATCGATGAACGATCGACATCCGAGAGGCCATGCTGGGTAATCGATCCACCGGGCTGTGGCTACTCCGATCCACTCGCGTCGGGTGGTGAGGCCATGGGCGATTGGTTGGTCCCTGTCGTCCGGCTGCTCACTGAACAGGGCGTCGACGCCTACGATGTCACCGGTTCTGGGTTCGGTGCAGTTTTTGCGCGCCGTCTTGCGGGTGCCGACAGTCGGGCTTGCGTGGTGTCATTGCAAGCGGAGCCGGTCTGGTCTGCAACGGCTGTCAGCGCGCCCCGCGAGCGACTCGTACCCAAACCTTGGGCAGATCCTGACGGCGGAGCCTTGTTCTCGACGTGGTACCGGTTGAGAGATCTACGCTATTACGACGAGATCGAGCAAGGCATCCCGCGATTGCGGCGCGAAAACGCCGTGAGCGAATTCAACACCCAGCGTCTCTACGATGCCCACAAGGGACTCTGGTTGGCCCCTGAGTCGTCGGATCTCATTGCGGCACTTCAAGCAAGCTGCTCGAAATGAGTTGCCGCGTATAGTCGGCTTTAGGCGATTTTAGTATCTGCGCTAAGTCACCTTGTTCGATCATCTTGCCCTGACGCATGACGATCAGGCGTCGACAGAGGTTGGCTGCGACCGCCAGGTCATGGGTGATCAACAAGAGTGCCGTCGATCCATGGGTGAGGTCGCGCAGCAGATCCAAGATTTCCGCTTGCACCGTCGCATCGAGTGCGGTGGTCGGTTCGTCGGCGATGATGAGCAGCGGCTCAACGGAAATCGCCATCGCGATGAGCGCGCGTTGACGCATTCCGCCGCTGAGCTCGTGAGCGAAACGGTACCGTACCTCTGCCGACAGACCAACACGTTCGAGACATCTTACCGCGCGATCTCGCCGTTCCTTCTTTTTGCCGAATCCATGGCGCGAGAGTAGTTCGTCGAATAGATCACCGACCCGTCGCACGGGGTTGAGCGCTCGAAGCGGATCTTGCGGGATGTAGCTCACGGTGGAGCCACGTAATCGGCGTAGTTCATCATCATCCGCATCGAGTACGGAGGTTTCACCGATCAGGATCTGACCGCGTGATGCCCGAATCGCCGGGGGCAGCAAGCCGAGTACGGCCCGAGCCGTCAAAGATTTCCCCGCACCCGACTCACCGACGATCGCGAGGGTGTCGCCGCGCTCAAGGGTCAGATCCACGCCGTCGACGAGCGTTCGCTCTCGAGCGTTTTCGGCAGAGACTAGCTGTAGATCGCAAATCGAAAGCGCTCGTGAGCTCGTCGCGTTTCGCTCGGCGTTCGTGTCGAGGTCTGAAAGTCGCAACCGACGGATGGGTGAAGCCGATCGCAACGCCAAGGTGTACGGATGCGCTGGCGCGGCGATGACTTCGTTCGCCTTACCCCATTCGACGATGCGTCCCTCATAGATCACAGCGACATGATCGGCGGTTCTCTCGACGAGATCGATATCATGGCTGATCAGTACATAGGTCAAACCGCGCTCTTCGCGTAGTCGAAGCATCAGCGCCAGGATCTGCGCGCGAATACTGACATCCAAGGCGGAGAACGGCTCATCGCCGATGATCACCTTCGGCTTCAGCAACAAGATTCGCGCCAGTGCGAGCCGTTGTAGCTGGCCGCCCGAGAGAGAGCGGGGCGACGCATTGAGCGGCACCCGCTCTAGCCCCACTTCGTCGAGCGCGGCCCTCAAGAGGGTGGACAGCGCATCCGTGGAGGCTGGCAGCTTTGCTTGAGCCTGTAGAGGCTCACACAGAATGCGTCTGACATCATGGTAGGGATTGAAAGTCGAGAAAGGCTCTTGCGAAAGCAGATGCAGACCTGCCGCGGCCGGCGATTGCAACGGTGCGCCACGGTATAGCACTTGCCCGCTCGTCGGTGTCAGCATGCCGCAAAGCAGTTTGGCGAGCGTGGATTTGCCACTGCCGGACTCGCCGACGATGGCAACGATCGAACCTGGTTCGATTGCAATCGACACATTCCGCAAAATCGGCCGGGCGTTTTTAACCGCGTCGTACTCGAAGGAAACGTCCGATGCGAGGAGGATGGGGTCGCTCATGCTGGCTGCCATGGGTCAAAGATCGCCTTGATGAGAAAGCCGGAGTCGGCTCGCCAGTTTCTCGGCCAAGGAATTCATCACCAACACGGTCCATGCGATCGCAACGCCAGGGCCTATCAGTAACCAGGGTGCGCGATTGAGTTCGGCGCGGGCCTCGGCGAGCATGCTGCCCCACTCCGGCACACCGAGACCAGGACCTAGACCCAGAAACGACAAGCCCGCCGTCGAGATCAGCAGAGTGGCAAATTGCAGTGCCGTCAGCACACCGATCGTTGGAGCGATCACGGGAATGACATGGGAAAAAGCGATACGCCACTCCGAGACGCCAAAATATCGGGCGGTTTGCACATAAGGCAAGCTGACGATCCCGCGGGTTTGAGCGGCCGTGACGCGGGCGAAGACCGGCCAACTAAATAGGCCAAGTGCGAGTGCCAGCGTGAAGGAGCTGCGGCCGAGCACTGCGACCAAGGTCACCGCAAGTACGAGTGATGGAAAAGCAATGGTGAGATCGACAACACGATCCAACGCTTGGCGTACCCACGCTGAGGTGAGTGCCGAGAGAAGACCTAGCGCAATACCAATGCCGGCGCTGATCAGAGTTGCAAGTCCAGCGATACCGACCGTGTGTTTTGCGCCAACGACAAGACGCCACGCAACGTCTCGACCAAGTCCATCGGTGCCGAGCAGGTGGCCGCTTGAAAGCGGCGGCAGTAGTCGTTTGGCGAGATCACGCTCACTGGCCCAGGCTTGCACTAGGTCCGGTGATGCGATGCTGACGGC
>JALRHE010000414.1 GCA_023253235.1 Steroidobacteraceae bacterium | reverse complement strand
CGATATCGACGATATCGTCTGTGGCGTCGAAGACGGATCGCACTTCTCGAGCGAGTGCGGCCCGCTCCTCGGCACTGGCGCCGTAGATCTCCGCAACGATCGGTGCTTGTACCGGCGGTCCCGGCGGCACCTCGACCACTTGCACCGAGGCGCCATACGACCGCCCGATCGTCGCTAAGGACGCCCGAACGGAAGCGGCGATTTCGTGGCTCGAACGATCTCGCTCAGACTTCGGCAATAGATTGACTTGGATGTCACCCAACTCAGCACTACGCCGAAGGCCGTACTGCCTGACGAGACCGTTGAAATTGATGGGCGCCGCTGTACCTGCGTACACCTGATAGTCGGTGACCTCCGGCACAGTCTCGATGACGCTGGCCAATTCATCCAACACCTTGGCCGTCGTTTCGACCGGAGCACCCTCGGGCATGTTGAGGATCACCTGAAACTCCGACTTGTTGTCGAAGGGCAGCATCTTCAACACGACGAGTTGCACCACGGCAAGCGCAATGGCCGCCACGATCGTAATCCCGATGCCGGCATACAGCTTGTGCCGACGCGAGCGCGAATCGTCACCCGACAAGAAAGGCCGCAGCGATCGCTCGAAGAACCGCGCAACTCGCTGATCGAATTCACTGGATCCGTCAGTCGCTCCGTCGGATTCGTGATGGCCGCTGAGCAACTTTCGACTGAGCCACGGGGTGAAGATCAAGGCGATCAGCAATGAGAGCAGCATGCCCATACTGGAGTTGATCGGGATCGGGCTCATGTAAGGCCCCATCAAGCCGCTCACGAAAGCCATGGGCAGCAAAGCTGCAATGACCGTGAAGGTGGCTAGAATCGTGGGCCCGCCCACCTCGTCGACCGCGCGCGGAATCAAGGATTCGAGCGGTCCTGAATACAGTAGACGGTGCCGATGAATGTTCTCGACAACTACGATGGCATCATCGACCAGAATGCCGATCGAGAAAATCAAAGCGAACAAAGACACGCGATTGAGCGTGAATCCCCAAGCCCAGGAAGCGAAAAGAGTCGCTGCCAGCGTCACGACGACCGCCACCCCGACCACGAGCGCCTCACGACGACCCATGGCGAGCATCACGAGCAACACGACCGAGATCGTTGCAAAAAGCAGCTTTTGCATCAGCTGGGTCGCTTTTTCGTTCGCCGTTTCGCCGTAGTTGCGAGTGACCGTGACCTCGACGTCATCCGGGATATAGACACTACGCAACACATCAACCCGGTCGAGCACCTTGCTCGCCACATCGATAGCGTTCTCACCGGGCTTCTTGGCGATCGCGATCGTCACCGCGCTGTGCCCGCGAACGGCGCTCGCGCCCTCGCCGTCCAGCCAGGCAGGACCGGTGCTGAAACTGACGTATTGTTCAGACTGCGCTGCGCCCATGCGCACATCCGCGACATCCTCGAGGTACACCGGTCGCCCATTGGAGACGCCCACCACGAGCGCGGCTACCTCGTCGCGATCTGCCAGAAAGCGACCCACCTGAATCGGGGCGGACGCGCCATCACCCACCACGGCACCAGCGTGCAGCGCGCGATTGGTGGCTTGCAGGGATTGGACGATCTCACCATAGGTAAGCCCACGACCTGCGACACGTCGTGGATCGAGCTCGACCTTAACGAGATGATCAGGTGCCCCGACGGTATCAACATCACGCGTACCGGGTACACGCTTGATCTCTGTCTGTAACGAACGCGCGACTTGTGCGAGTGCATCGGGACTGCGCGAAGCATCGCGACTCCAGAGCGTCAGCGTCAGGATCGGAACGTCTTCGATGCCACCCGGCTTCACCAGTGGCTGAAGCACACCCAAGCCTGGCGGTCGCCAATCCTGATTCGAGTAGATCGCGTTATAGAGGCGGACGACTGCTTCCGTACGCGCCTCGCCGACCTCGAACTGAACCGTAATGACCCCCATCCCCGGACGCGACACCGAATAGATGTGCTTCACGCCGGCGATTTCGCCCAGCACTCGTTCCATCGGACCGACAACCAGCGACTCCACTTCCGAGGAATTCGCGCCTGGGAACGGAATGAACACATTCGCGAAGGTAACGTCGATCTGCGGCTCTTCCTCCCGCGGGGTGATCCAAACGGCGAACACGCCAAGCAGCATGGCGGCCAACGCCAGCAATGGCGTGAGTTGATTGTGGAGAAAGTAAGCTGCCAGTCGACCCGAGATACCGATAGGCCGCTGCTCGCTCACGCGACTCATTGCGCGCTCCGAACCTTCGCGAGATACCGCATTGCGACAACAGGGTCAGCGGCGATCTGCTCGCCGCTCGACAAACCGGCTAGCACCTCAGTATCGGAGGCAATCACTCTCCCAAGGCGCAATTGACGAAATGAGACCCGCCCGTTCGCTGGATTGAAGACATAGACGCCTGTGACCTCGCCCCGGGTGGCCACGCTCGATAAGGGCACGGTGAGGCGCTCCGCTACGCCCGTTACGACAGCCAACTTGACGATCATCCCTGGTTGTAAATCTTTGACATTCGCAGGTAGATCGACTCGTAAACCGACTGCACCGGTACCCTCTCCCGTGCGCGGCTGCACGAGCACGTTACGACCCGCCAGACGCTCGGTGCCGTGCTGTATCAACACCTCGCCACGTGCGCGCACCGCAGCGGCAAACTGCTCCGGGACATCCGTCACGACTCGTAACCGATCTGTCGCCGATACGGCGAAGAGTGGCGTCCCGGGAGTAACGACACTACCGACTCGAACGTACCGATCGGTCACTACGCCCGCCAACGGAGCCGCCGCCGTTGTGTATGACACCGTCTCACGCGCCGCGGTCACTGCAGCGCGAGCGGCAAGGGTTTGCGCGAGCGCCGCTTCGCGCTGTGCGAGTGCGTCATCGAAAGTCGCCTTGGCGATCGCTTTTCGCTCGAACAAATTCGACATCCGCGCAAATCGCGCCTGCACTTCCACCTCACGTGCTTCGGCCGCTCGCAGCGCTGCCTCCGCTTGCTGTAGACCGCTGCGCTGCTGAGTGCCACGCAAACGCAATACGATGTCGCCCGCAGAGACTCGATCCCCTATTTCCTTCGAAACAGCCGCCACCTCACCGCTCGTCTGAACGGCAATCGTCGCCTGATCGACACCCTCGACACGACCGTCCAACCAACGCTCATCGCCACTCGGAGTAGCCATGATGGTTAAGAGCTCGAACGGCGCGCTTTGCTTTGCCACGGGAGTCGGTGGCGCCGATGAGCCACACCCTCCGACGAGACTGAGTAACACCCCTGCGCCAAGCAGAGAGGGACGAATCGTCATTTGAAAGCCACACCCGGTTGCAGTCCCACTTTGCGCAGGATGATGGCTAGCGGACAAAAGCCCGTGAAGGACGACTGCAATAGATTCAAGCCGACGAAAGCTGTGAGGAAAAACCAGTTCGCATGCACCCAGATACCGAGCGATAAACTGACAAGTACGACGGTGCCTGCAAAAGCGAGCACGAAGCGATCAATATTCATGGGTTAACTCCCTTGGTATCAAAAAAAGGATCAGACAGATGACCCGCGCGCACATTGGCCCGCAGTGACGGCTCCAGCAACTTCGGCGGCGATAGAGTGGCATCACGCGCTTCGCGCATCGCCACAAACTCTTCCAGAGTCACCGCGTCTTTGAGATGAACGTTCTGCCGTTGAGCAACCGGATCCGTCACAAACTGCGGATCCACTCCTTTGGCGGGATAGTCATGGCAAAGATAGATGCGCGTCTGTGCGGGCAGAGACAACAGACGCTGCATGGAGGCATAAAGCATCCGCGCATCGCCGCCCGGAAAATCACAACGCGCCGTACCGTACCTCGGTGCAAACAGAGTGTCTCCGACGAAAGCGGCATCGCCGATCAAATACGTCACGCTGTCTGAGGTGTGACCCGGAGTTGCGATAACCTCGATCGGAATTGACCCAAGCGCGAACCGATCACCATCGTCAAACAACACATCGAACTGACTGCCATCGGTCGGGAACTCGTCACCCAAAGACAAGCGGCCCTTGAAAGTCGTTTGGACTTGTCGGATGCCCGCACCGATACCGACGCGCGGCTGCCCGTCCAGCCGCTCTTTCAACCATTGAGCTGAACTTAGATGGTCAGCGTGTGCGTGGGTCTCGAGAATCCATTGCACCTTCAGCCCGTGAAGTACGACGAAATCGAGCAGCTGTCGCGCCGAGTGCGTGCTCGGCTCGCGCGTGATCGGGTTGTAATCGAGTACGGGATCGATGATCGCGGCAGCGGAGGTCACCAAATCGGCGACGATGTAACTGAAGGTCGCAGTCGCGGGGTCGTAGAAAGGCGTAACCGTCGGATTTGCTGCGTTCATGGCTGGCATTATATTAGCGGTTGCTTATTTAGCAACCCCTGATGTAATATTTCGACCATGCAATCCGTTACCGGTCGCGCTCGAAAAATAAAAGCTCACACCGTCATGCCAGAGGCGATGCAACCGCACGCCGTAGCCGCATCTAATCTGCTGAAGGCTTTGGCCAACGAGCAAAGGTTGATGATCCTTTGCAATCTCTCGGGTGTCGAAATGTCGGTTGGCGAACTGAACGAACGGCTTCCATTGAGCCAATCGGCGCTGTCACAGCACTTGGCCGTCTTGCGCGAAGCCGGCATCGTGCAAACCCGACGCGACGG
>JALRHE010000044.1 GCA_023253235.1 Steroidobacteraceae bacterium | reverse complement strand
GCTCTTCGAGCACCTTCAGCACACCGATGTGTGCGGCACCACGGGCGCCGCCACCGGAGAGCACGAGACCCACCCGCGGCGCCGAATCAGCCGCCACCACAGCGGCACTGCCGAGCAGAAGGATTGCCAATAGCGAGACTTTCAACACCCGCCAAGGATACCGCTGTTCGACGATAATGCGGCCATGCTCGAGACGTTGTTACTAGCAGGGCTCACGGAAGTGGTGGTCACGGCGCAACGTCGGCCCGAGCCGCTGCTCGAGGTTGCGGGCAGCGTCAGCCGGGTTTCACCCAGGACGGACGGTCGACTCGACCTTGACCATTACGCCGCCGCACTCAATACGGTGCCGGGTGTCTTCGTTCAACGTGGCAGCGGACAAGAGAGTCTGATCGCGATCCGCTCGCCCGTGCTGACCGGCGCCGGAGCCTGCGGGGCGTTTCTGTTGCTTGAAGACGGCATGCCGTTGCGCCCGACCGGCTTCTGCAACGTCAACGAAATGTTCGAGGTGAACACCAGTCAGGCAGCCGCCATCGAGGTGCTACGTGGACCGGCCAGTCAGAGTTACGGCGCAAACGGTGTCCATGGCGCCATCAACGTCGTCACACCGAACGTAGCCGATCTCGCGCCAGCACAGATGTCGCTTGAAAGCGGCTCGGATGATTTCCTCGGTGTACGCGTGTCACTCGCCGGCGATCGCCTCGCCTTGCAAGCGATGCTTAGACGAGATGGGGGTTTTCGAGAAGACTCGCCCGTCGAGGAGTACAAATGGAATTTGGCGTTCGATGAAACTCGCGACGGCGGCCAACTAAAACTGCGTCTCGCCGCAACGCGTCTCGATCAACGAACAGCCGGTTTCGTGCGTGGCTTCGAAGCCTACCGCGATCCCGTGCTGAGATTGAGCAACCCCAATCCAGAGGCCTTCCGCGACGCCGAATCGCAACGCGCCTCGATACGCTGGATTCGTGAGACTTGCGATGACTGTCGAGAAGAATGGCGCGCCATCCTGCGTCGCTCGCAGATGACATTCCTGCAGCACTTCCTGCTCGGCAAGCCGCTGGAGTCGAACGAACAGACTAGCGCTCGACTGGGCTGGCAACGCAGCGCACCCTGGAGCGATGCGTTACAAGCCACCATCGGCGCGGAAATCGAGTGGGCCGATACGGCGCTGCTCGAAACTCAAGCAACGCCCACCCTCGAGGGCACGGCAGCGGCCCGTGCGATCCGTCCCGCGGGTCGGCATTACGACTACCACACGACAGTCACGGGCATCGCGCTGCAGGCGGCTTTGCGCGGTGACTACGCAGGCTACGCGTGGCAATTCGGCGTGCGCGCCGATGGCACGCGCTACGACTACGACAATCGCATGTTGACCGGCAATACGGCCGAAGATGGCACACCCTGCCCCTTTGGCGGCTGTCTGTTCAGTCGACCGGCGGATCGTCGCGATACGTTTCGCAATCTGTCACCTCGCCTCGAGCTCACCTGGAAGGCGACCGACCGACATCGAGCATACATCGCGGCGACGAGCGGCTTCCGACCGCCTGAGATCACCGAGTTGTATCGTCTGCAACGCAGCCAACGAGTCGCCGATCTCGACTCGGAGAGTATCCGCGCGGTCGAGCTGGGGTGGCGCTACGTTGGCGAGGTTGGTTTTTGGCTTGTTGCCGCTTTCGATCAAATAAAACGCGAGCTCATCATCCGCGATGCCAATGGCTTCAACGTCACCGGTGGCCGCACGACCCATCGCGGCCTCGAGTGGGAATGGCGCCGACAGTTCGGCGATGCTTGGCTCATCGGTAGCAGCGGCACCCTCGCCCGACACCGCTACGATTTCGACGCCGTCATTGAAGGCGGTGAGACGATCGTTCGCGGACGCGATGTCGACACCGCACCGCGCCGACTGCACACGGTGATGCTGCGCTGGTTGCCGAGAACCCACTGGGATCTGACGCTCACGGGATCTGATGTCGGCGCTTATTTCGCCGATGCGGCCAACCAATATC
>JALRHE010000365.1 GCA_023253235.1 Steroidobacteraceae bacterium | reverse complement strand
CGCCTGCGCTGGAACGCGCCCGAATTGGGCGAAGAAACCGTGCTGCGCATTCGCGGCGGACGTCATCCGGTCGTCGAAAAATTTTCGAGCGAGCCGTTCGTACCGAACGATCTCGTGCTCGAGGCATCGCGGCGCATGTTGGTAATCACCGGCCCCAACATGGGTGGCAAGAGCACTTACATGCGCCAGGCTGCGCTCATCGTGCTGCTCGCGCACGTCGGTTCGTTCGTGCCCGCAGAATCGGCACTGATCGGTCCAATCGATCGCATCTTCACGCGCATCGGCGCGGGCGACGATCTGGCCGGTGGACGCTCGACGTTCATGGTCGAGATGACCGAAGCGGCGAACATCCTGCACAACGCGACGCCACGCAGTCTCGTGCTGATGGATGAGATCGGGCGCGGCACCAGCACCTTCGATGGGCTCTCGCTCGCGTGGGCAACGGCACGTCATCTCGCCTCCAAGGTGGGTGCCTTCACGCTCTTCGCGACGCACTACTTCGAACTGACGGCGCTCGCCGCCGAGCTGCCAGGCGTGGCCAACGTGCATCTCGATGCCACCGAGCATCGGCACGGCATCGTCTTCATGCATGCGGTGAAACCGGGGCCTGCGAGTCGCAGCTATGGCTTGGCGGTGGCGAAACTTGCGGGCATTCCGCGCGAAGTGTTGTCTGACGCGAAGCGCTATCTCACCGCGCTCGAGAGCGAAGCACTACGACGCAGTGATGGTGGCCCGCAAGGCGAGCTCGCACTCGCACCGGCGGGCGCTGATGCAGCACAAGATGACTCAATGGAGCGCGCTGCAGACCAAGCACGCACGCAAGGCCTGATCGACGCACTGCGCGCCTTGAATCCGGATTCTTTGAGTCCGCGCGAAGCGCTCGAGCAGCTCTACGAGCTGCGCAAGAGACTCGACTGATCAGCTCTGCGTGGTCGTGCCTGCGGGCGCGGCCGTGCCACCTGCTGCGGCAGCCGGTTGACGCACGCGGATGTGCAGTTCGCGTAGCTGCTTCTCCGAGACTTCGGTCGGCGCATCGGTCAGCGGACAGGCCGCCGTCTGCGTCTTCGGGAAGGCAATGACATCGCGGATGCTGTCGGCACCCGAGATCAGCATCGCGAGTCGGTCGAGACCGAAAGCGATACCGCCGTGCGGCGGCGCACCAAACTTCAGTGCATCAAGCAAGAAGCCGAACTTGCGACGGGCCTCTTCGGTTTCGATGCCGAGCAGATCGAACACGGTCGACTGCAGATCTTGTCGATAGATACGCACCGATCCACCGCCGATCTCGGAGCCGTTGAGCACCATGTCGTAGGCCTTGGCGAGCGCGGCGCCCGGGTTGGCCTTCAGTGCCTCAGGGTCGAGATTCTTGGGCGAGGTGAACGGATGGTGCATCGCGCTCCAGCGATTCTCATCCGCATCGAACTCGAACATCGGGAAGTCGATGACCCACAGCGGCGCCCACTCGCCTTGCACGAGCTTCAGGTCGTGACCGACCTTCAAACGCAGCGCACCCATGGCATCGTTGACGACCTTCAGCGAATCGGCACCGAAGAACACCAGATCGTCATCCTGTGCACCGGTGCGCTCGAGGATGCCATTCACGGCCGCATCCGAGAGGAACTTGATGATCGGCGACTGCAGGCCATCGCGCCCCTTGGCGCGCTCGTTGACCTTGATGTACGCGAGACCCTTGGCGCCATAACGCGCCACGAAGGCGGTGTAGTCGTCGATCTCCTTGCGGGTGAGTTTCCCCGCACCCGGCACGCGCAGCGCAGCCACACGACCGTTCGGATCCTTGGCGGGACCTGCGAATACTTTGAAGTCGCAGTCGGCAACGAGATCGGCTACGTCGACCAGTTCGAGCGGGATGCGCAGATCCGGCTTGTCGCTGGCATAGCGACGCATGGCTTCGGCGTAGGTCATGCGCGGGAACGGCTTCGGCAACTCCACCTGCGCCACTTTGGTGAAGATGTGGCGGATGAGCCCTTCCATCAGATCCATGATCTGATCGTGCGAAAGGAACGAGGTCTCGATATCGAGCTGCGTGAAGTCCGGCTGACGATCAGCGCGCAGATCTTCGTCGCGGAAACAACG
>JALRHE010000277.1 GCA_023253235.1 Steroidobacteraceae bacterium | reverse complement strand
CCGCAGTGGGATGACCGGGTGCGATCCATTGCTCGGCAGCGATGAAGGAAAGGCCCGCGACGACCAGAAGAGCGATCAGGAGGAATACGACCGTTCGCCGACTCATGACCAGTTCCAGAGGAGCAGGATGCTGACGATGTGACCCGTTGCGGTTACCGCGAAGGTCACGAAGATCGGGATGTGTACGGTGCGCCAGCGAGTCATGGCGCGCATAGCCGCGAGCTCACCGAGCATGCGATCTTCGATCTCGTCAGGTTGAACGCCAGCAGCCTCGAGTTTTTTACGATGTGCCGCAATCGATTCGCGGGTGCCGGTGAGCAGGAACTTTCCGACTAGACCGCTCAATACGTTAATGCCCATCGCTCCGGTGGCGACCCAGGGGAGCAAGGCTTCGAAATGCACGCCTGCGTGCACGAGTACCAGCGAGGCGCCGATCCACGCGACCCATTCGTGAAGATGCAAAAGTGCGCGGGGCTTACCCCACTTTATCTTGCCGCGCTTTCGTAGCGAGTACGTCAGGGATAGCAGAATCAGCAGCGTGCCCGGTATGCCGAGATATCGACCAATGCTTTGCCAACCTGCTGCATGCAGTGCGGCATCGAGGGCCACCGTCGCCAATGCGAAGATCGCGCAGATCGCTGCAAACGGCAGAATTCGCCTGATGAGTAGGCGCCATGACATAGCGTCATGTTGGCAGCACCTTATGCGAGGTGCTCTAGTGGTTTACCGAGACGATGTCTCCAACTCGACCTTCGCGCCGTCTGAGAGCTCGCGGTTGGGGAACACCACAACCTTATCGCCAACTCGCAAGCCATCTTTGATTTCGGTGAAGTCGTCGCCGCGGGTACCAAGCTCGACGCGCTGCAAGCGGGCGCGTTGATCGCGTACGACGAAGACGCTCCAATCATCCCCGTCACGAAAGAGTGCTCCGGGTGGAGCTCGAGTGACCTTGTCCACTTGATCCAGGATCACTCGGGCGTCGACGCGGTATTGATGCGCACGTAGCTCAGCTGGCAGCGTTTCATCGAAACGCAAGATGACTCGAGTGCGCTGTTCCTCGATGCCGAGCGCTGAAATTTTCGTTCTTGCCGTAGGTTCGACGCGCTCGACGATGGCGCGGATACTTCGACCAGCGGATTGGCCGGTACTCCAGTTCTCGATCAGTGCGGTATCGCCCGCCTTGATACGGAGGGCGTCTTGCGAGAGAAACTCGGCCACGATGTCGATGCGCGACGGATCGCCGAGGACGATGATCGGCGTACCAGCCTGAACGGCAGTTGCGCTTTCCTGTCGTACTTCGAGGATGTAGCCCGACGAGGGTGCGACCAACGCGATCTGGCCGGCTGAGTTTTGGCTCTCAGCCGGGAGCAGGGCGCTTCTGGCACGACTCAATTCGGCTTTTGCGGTGGTTTCTTCGGCGCTGGCAGTGCGCAATCGGGTGCGGGCGCTATCCAAAGTGCTTGTGGCGATGAGTCTCGATTCGGCGAGTTTCTGCGCCCGTTCATATTCGACCGAAGCGTATTCGCGCGCCGCCGTCGCCGCACGCAGACGGGACTGCGCCGCAGCGATCAATGCCTGCGTGCTGGAGTCGGTTCGTGCATCGAGAAATCCTGCGCGGTTACGCGACAGTCGGGCGAGCGTATCGCCTTGCTTGACGACATCGCCAGGCTCGACGGTGACGCGTAGCAGTTCTCCTGTCATCGGTGCACTGACGACATAGGTCTCGTGCATTCGGGTTCGCCCTTCGTCGATCAGCGTACTGCGCACGACGCCTTGATCGATGGTGACGACCTCCACCGGAATAGGTCGTGGTTGGAGCGACCATATCATCACCCCAAGCAGCGCCAGTGCAGCGGCGACGGCGTACCATCGGTGCATCAAAAACTTCGACACTTGTGATCGGTTCATTCGTGTGATTTCAGCGCGGAAGCCAATTGCATTTTATCCAAGTGACGACGAGCCCAGACAGTCGCCAGCAGCACGGCCACTGTAATGAAGAGGGTCGATTGCGCATAGGCACCCCGGTCGAAGATCAGCGGGAACGAAAAAAGGTCTGTTTCAAACTGGTGCATCATCCAATTTGAGAGGGCGGCGCCGAGCAGCAAGCCGGTTGGAATCGCGACCAACAGCAAAACGGTCATTTCGGCCAGAGGCAGAATCGAGATCGCCTTCCGGTGGTAGCCGAGCACTCGCAAGGTGGCAAGATCGCGCTCTTGCTCGCTGATGGTGATTCGTGCCGCCGAGAAGGCAACCCCGGCGGCCATGCTGAGTGAGAAAAACAGGAACATATTCGAAAAGAAGCCGACGCCCTCACGGAAGAGTTTTTGCAGCTCGTCCTGGAATCGATCCGTGTAGGCGACCCCAACGACCGATGGAATTTGCTTCAAACGCGCATTGAGCAGCTGACGTTGTGTGGGATCGATGATCAGGTGTGCGCCGCTCACTCGACTCCGTTCACGCAATAGGCGGCCGAGTTCTGTTTGATCCATGTAGGCACCGCCACCCAAGAAGGGGCTCGCCACGTTACTGACGGTGATTTCGGTGGTGACGCGTTGTCCATCCGTTGCCTCGACCGAGATCCGATCTCCCGCTTTGACGCCGAGTTTTCGCGCGAGACTAATCGACAGTGTCAGTCCCGTCTTGTCTGGTGTGACGATCGATCCACTCGATTCGACGAGTCGATTGAGCATGGCGTTTTGAGGTAGCGCGATGATGACTTCGCGCTCGCGACGGTGGCCACTGGAGAAGAAAACATCCGCGACGCGCATCGGCTCAACCATGACGACGCCGGGAAGTCGGGTAATCTCGCGTAACACGGTCTCGTTGCGTTGGTCGGCGAAGGTGAGTGTCGCGTGCATACGCTGCGCAGTACCGAAATTCAGTTCGAGTAGACGACTGATGGCGATCGGGAAGTGCTCGGACATGATCAACAGAGCCAAGGCGAGTGCAATTCCGATGATGGTCATCGCGCTGCGACGCGGGAACTGGAATAGCCGTCGCACCACCATACGCGAGCGCAGTGACAGGCTATCCAGTCGCCGCTCTATCCGACTGCTGAGCTTGCGAAACGATGTCGGTGTCGGTGGCGATAAAGCGACGATCGGTGCGAGCCCCGTCGCGCGACGGACTGCGCTGAATGCGCCCAATAGACCGGCGAGCAGGCCGACTGCAGCAGCACCGACGAAGGTCAACGCATCTGCTCGAAAGTCGAGGGTCGGAAAGTGATACACCTCGCGATACACGCCTGTCATGTATTGGCCGACCACAATGCCAAGCGAGATACCGATCGCAATGCCGACCACGGAAAATGCGAGCGAGAATTGGGCGTAATGCCAGCCGATCGCCCAGTTTCTATAGCCGAACGATTTCAGCAGCCCGATGTTCGACCGCTCCATTCCGACTAGGCGGGCGAGGATCGAGTGGATCAGGAACACGGCGACGAGCAGAAAAATCGGCGGCAAGATGCTAGCCAGTGTTTTCAGTTGTGACAGCTCATCGCTCAAGTAACGTGCAGACAGCATCCGTTCGCGTCCGTATGTGCCGCGATTGCCGTAGCGCTTCAGACGCTCGTCGATGGTGGCGCTGACGGCGGCACGCGCCGTTTCCGAGGATAAGCGCAGCACCAAATCATTGAAGGCGCCATCGAGTTCGAGGGCACTGGCGAGCGTGCTGCGATGGATCCACAGAACGCCGAATCGTCCGGGCTCCGGCAGAATGCTGCCTGGCGCGACGGCGAAGACGAATTCGGGGCTGCTAGCCACGCCGACGATGGTGAAGCGCTTTCGCTCGCCGCGTATCAAGAGTGAGATCGTTCCGCCGGGTTCGATGCCGTGCGCGCTGGCGAAGGCTTCGTTGACCAAGGCCTCGTTGGGGCGATGTGTCTCTGGCCAGCGCCCGGCTCGCAAGGTCAGATCGTTG
>JALRHE010000242.1 GCA_023253235.1 Steroidobacteraceae bacterium | reverse complement strand
ACAACCAGTACAGAATGGTCGGTTTCCATTTGATGAAGGTTTCGTCATGCAGCCAGATGGTGGCGCCGCCAAATACCACGATCAGTCCCAGGCTTACCCATTGCATCGGATCGACCTTACGGGTCTTGAGCGATTGGCCGGAATGGGTGCCGTGGGCTGAAGCGCCTACGAGCATATGTCCGTTGAACCCGATCTTGCTTCGGCCGGTGGCGATGCCGCGAAAAAGTTGATGCGTTTGCACCCGTCGCGCCTGATGTTCGATGCGCACGTAGGCATCGTGTTGTTGTTGCCCATCGGCGATGACGGCGCTATTCCAATGCAGTTGCGCCCCTTCACCGGCGTGGGTGACGAAAACCGTCGAGCGACTCGACACGGCGGTGTCGCTGCGATCGGCGCTCGTGATCTGCGTGAGATCGCACTCGCTCGCGGCGCCCAAGGTCAAGTTCACTGTCTCGATGTAGGAGGCCGGGTTCGCATAGTGTTGCCAGCGCGCGAGGTGCAGTTTGGCGTGTTCGGCGAGTTGGATATCGAGAGCGAGATTGGTTGCCGCGGTCGCGGTGCCAAGGGCGATGTGGCGCTCGATCAACGTGAGTTCCGCACCAGACTCGACGTGCACTTCGATCGCAGGTTGGCCGACGCGAGTCGCCACAAGCAAGATCTCGACTTGCACGCTTTGCTGCTGCATCACACGCAAACGCAGAGTTTCACGACGACCGCGACGATTGAGGTTCAGATAGTGCCGATCAACCGAGGTGCCTTCGGTCTCTGCAGGATTCGTATCGATGCTGAGCAGCGCCGTGCGCGGCAGCGCATCTGAGAGGGCAGCCGAGAATCGGCCATCGACCACGACGAGCCGACATGCGCTCGTTTTGGCAGGAAGCTCGACCGTGACCGAATCTGTCGCCTGAGCATCGGTCGTCGCGTCGAACGAGATCCGCGACAGCGCGCGCAGATTCGCGTACTTCCAGTTT
Source organism: Steroidobacteraceae bacterium (assembly GCA_023253235.1). Lineage (GTDB taxonomy): Bacteria > Pseudomonadota > Gammaproteobacteria > Steroidobacterales > Steroidobacteraceae > UBA964. Next base: position 12,641 of record JALRHE010000242.1, on the reverse strand, counting down.
TCGTCGCGATTCGTCGGTGCTCGCGATGCGGACGTGATGGGACTTGCAGTCATGGGATCAGGCGGCGTCCGCAAGCAGCCAATCGTAGCCGCGAGCCTCGAGTTCGAGAGCGAGCTCTGGACCGCCCGTCTTGATGATGCGTCCGCGCGCGAGTACGTGCACCACATCGGGTTTGATGTAGTCGAGTAATCGCTGATAGTGGGTCACGAGAACGACGGCACGATCGGGTGAGCGCAAGGAGTTCACGCCGTTGGCGACGACCTTGAGCGCATCGATGTCGAGTCCCGAGTCGGTCTCATCGAGCAAGGCGAGCTTGGGCTCGAGCACCAACATCTGCAGGATCTCGTTGCGTTTCTTCTCGCCGCCGGAGAACCCTTCGTTGACACCGCGCGACAAAAACGACTCGTCCATCTGCATCAAGCGCATTTTCTCGCGAACGAGCGTCAGGAACTCGAAGGCGTCGACCTCCGGCAGACCGCGATGCTTACGTGCAGCGTTGAGTGCGGCTTTCAGCAAATAGACGTTGTTGACGCCCGGAATCTCGACGGGGTACTGAAAGCCCAGAAACAGCCCCGCCTGCGCGCGCTCTTCCGGCGCGAGCGCGAGTAGATCGGCACCCTCGAAGCGAACGGTACCGCCAGTGACCTCGTAACCCGGGCGTCCGGCGAGGGTGTAGGCGAGCGAGCTCTTGCCGGCCCCGTTCGGGCCCATGATGGCGTGAACTTCGCCTGCCTTCACGGTGAGGTTCAGACCACGCAGGATCTCCTTGTCACCGATACGAGTCTGCAATGAATTGATTTCGAGCATGATGATCTCCGTTCAGCCGACCGAGCCTTCGAGACTGACCGCGAGCAGGTTCTGTGCTTCCACGGCAAACTCCATCGGCAATTCCTTGAACACGCTTTTGCAAAAACCATTGACGATCATGTTGACGGCATCCTCTTCGGCGATACCACGCTGCAGACAGTAGAAGAGTTGATCTTCACTGATGCGCGAGGTCGACGCTTCGTGCTCGACGGTCGCAGTCGGATTTTTCACTTCGACATACGGGAACGTGTGCGCGCCGCAATCTCCGCCCATTAACAACGAGTCGCATTGCGTGAAGTTACGGGCGCCGCTGGCCGTCGGGAGAATCTTGACGAGGCCACGGTAGGTATTCTGGCCGTGTCCTGCCGAAATGCCTTTCGAGACGATGGTGCTGCGCGTGTTCGCGCCGATGTGGATCATCTTCGTGCCGGTATCGGCCTGCTGATGATGGTTGGCGAGCGCGACGGAGTAGAACTCGCCGACCGAGTTCTCGCCGCGCAACACGCAGCTCGGATACTTCCAAGTAATGGCAGATCCGGTCTCGACCTGAGTCCACGAAATCTTCGAATTACGACCACGACACTCGCCACGTTTGGTGACGAAGTTGTAGATGCCACCGACGCCGTTCTCATCGCCCGGGTACCAGTTCTGGACGGTCGAGTATTTGATCTCGGCGTGATCGAGAGCGACGAGTTCGACCACCGCCGCATGCAACTGATTTTCCTCGCGCATCGGTGCTGTGCAGCCTTCGAGGGAGCTGACGTGGCTGCCTTCGTCGGCGATGATCAGCGTACGCTCGAATTGCCCAGTCTTGGCTGCGTTGATGCGAAAGTAGGTCGACAACTCCATCGGGCAACGGACACCCTTCGGGATGTAGACAAACGAGCCATCGGAGAACACGGCCGAGTTCAGGCATGCATAGTAGTTGTCCGTATGCGGCACAACGCTGCCGAGATAACGCTCGATCAACTCCGGGTGTTTCTGTACCGCTTCGGAGAACGAACAGAACACGACGCCGGCTTTTTCGAGCCGATCTTTGAAGGTCGTGGCGACCGACACGCTGTCGAATACGGCATCGACCGCCACACCGGCGAGACGCGCTCTCTCGTGCAGCGGTACACCGAGTTTTTCGTAGGTCGCGAGCAACTTCGGGTCGACCTCATCGAGACTCTTGGGTCCGTCGGTCTTGGCCTTCGGTGCGGAGTAGTAGGAGAGGTCCTGATAGTTGATGGGCTGCACGCGTACGTGAGCCCATTCCGGTTCGCGCATGGTGAGCCAGTGTCGATATGCGCGCAGGCGCCATTCGGTCAGGAAGGCCGGCTCGCGCTTGATCGCCGAGATTTTCCGTACGACGTCCTCATCGAGGCCGGGCGGCAAACTTTCGGATTCGATGTCGGTGACGAAGCCATGCTGATAGCCACGACCGACGATTTCATTGAGTTGGGCGTTTTCGCTCATGTGTATGGGCCTTTGTCCAGACCGGCCAGTTGTTCGAGGCTCACTTGATACAGCGAGCGACGAACGGTCAAATTCACTCGTTGCCACGCGCGACCGACGCCACAGGTGGTCTCCAGTTCGCACTGACCGGCGCCGGCGGCACAGTCGGTGACGGCGACCGGACCCTCGAGCGCATCGAGAATCGCAGCCGCCGAGATCTCGGCGGCAGGGCGGGCGAGTGTGTAGCCGCCATGCAAGCCCCGGGTTGAGCGCACGAGACCGGCGCGTTGCAAGGCTTTGAGCGCCTTGCTGACGGTCGGCACGGCGATCTGCGTACGCTCAGCGAGCGTCGCTGCGCTTTGCTGCGTTTGCGGCGCGCGGGCGAGCTCGGCCAGAAGCACCGTCGCGTAGTCGGTCATTTTGCTGATGCGGATCATAAAACCGCACCATTTTAGTCCGATTTGCCGGAGACTGCATCTGTCGACCGTTATTTCGTGCTCCGTTTGGTAATATCCCGCGCCCTCATGAGCGCTCCTCCCGTCCGAATCCGAGATCTGCATTACGCCGTCGGCGCCAGGCCGATCTTTGCGGGCGTGGATATCGACGTGCCGCAGGGCCAGATCACGGCGGTGATGGGTCCGAGTGGTACCGGGAAAACGACGCTGTTGCGTCTGCTGACCGGCCAGGTCGCGGCCGATCGCGGTCGGATCGAACTCTTCGGTCAGTCGGTCGGCGATACGGACAAGGCAGGGCTCTACGCGCTGCGTCGTCGGACGGGCATGCTGTTCCAGAACGGCGCGTTGTTGACCGACCTCACCGTCTTCGAAAACGTGGCGTTTCCGGTGCGCGCGCATGCGCGACTGCCCGAGTCGGTACTTCGTCGACTCGTGCTGACCAAGCTCGAGGCGGTTGGCCTACGCGGCGCTGCTGACCTCATGCCTTCGCAGCTCTCCGGTGGCATGGCCCGACGTGTCGCCTTGGCGCGAGCCATCGTGATGGATCCCGAGTTGCTGATCTACGACGAACCGTTCGTCGGGCTCGATCCGATCTCCATGGGTGTGATCGTCCGTTTGATTCGCGAACTCAACGAGACGCTCGGTGTCACGAGCATCGTGGTCTCTCACGACGTCGAAGAGCTCGCCACGATTGCGCATCGTAGCTATCTCTTGTCAGAGGGGCGGGTCGTCGCTTCGGGAACGCCAGACGAACTCGCTCGCAGCCAGGAGCCCGTTGTCCGCCAGTTCATGAGCGGCGCGGCCGATGGTCCGGTGCCGTTCCATTTTCCGGCTGGCGATTTGGCCGCGGACATTCTCGGCAAGTCGGCGCAGGTTGGGGGTCGATCGTGATCGGCACCAGCTTGGGTCGTATCGGCGCGGTGGCGCTTTTTCTGTTGCGGGTGTTGGGGCAGTGCTTGCCGGCACTCGCCAAGCCGCGTGCGGTCATCCACCAGATCTACAACGCCGGGGCGCGATCACTGATCATCATCATGCTCTGCGGTCTTTTCGTCGGCATGGTGCTCGGTCTGCAGGGATTCGATCTGCTTCAGCGCTTCGGCTCCGAGGATGCGCTCGGTGTAGCCGCTGCGCTCGGCTTGCTCAAGGAATTGGGTCCGGTCGTGACGGCGCTGCTATTTGCAGGTCGTGCCGGCACGGCTTTGACCTCGGAAATCGGACTGATGCGGGCGACGGATCAATTGACGGCCATGGAGATGATGGCGGTCGATCCGCTGCGCCACGTCATCGCGCCGCGCTTTTTGGGTGGCGTGATCGCCATGCCGCTGCTCGTGGCGATTTTCGATATCGTGGGTCTGTTCGGTGCGCAGCTGATCGGCGTGCAATTGATGGCAGTCGACCCAGGTGCCTTTTGGTCGCAAATGCAGGCGGCCGTCGAGCTCGACGATGTCAACGAAGGTATCGTCAAAAGTATCTGCTTCGGCTTTGCTTGCAGCCTGATCGCCGTTTACGAGGGATATCACGCGCCCCCAACGGCTCAAGGTGTCGGCCTCGCGACGACTCGTACTGTGGTGGTGTCGTCGGTGCTCGTACTGTTGATCGACTACATGCTGACAGCCGCTTTTCTCGGAAGGTAATTCAGAATGAAACCGCAACGTTCGCTCGAAATCGGCACTGGCCTGTTCGTTCTACTTGGCTTTGCTGCGCTGTTCTTCCTGACGACGCAATTGCCCGGTAGTGGACTTTCGCTCGGTGAGCAGGCGGGCTATCGCGTGACGGCCAAATTCGACAACGTCGGCGATTTGAAAGTGGGATCGCCAGTCAGTATGGCCGGTGTCCGTATCGGCCGCGTCGAGGCCATCAGCTTCGATCCGAGCGACTACCGCGCTGTGGTCTCGCTCCAGATCGAATCGTCGTTCGATCGTGTTCCGGATGACAGCGATGCCAGCATCCAGACGCAGGGGTTGCTCGGCGGCAAGTACGTGGGCATTGGTCCGGGCGGCTCCGAAACTTTCCTCAAGGAAGGCAGTCAAATCGAGTTCACGCAATCGGCGATCGTGCTCGAGTCTTTGGTGAACAAGTTCTTCGCCAATTTCGCTAGCAAGGATGCCGGCACTGATACGGCCAAGGCCGAGTAAGGAAACCCCCATGATCCGATCCCCGATTCCGCTGATTCTCCTCGTACTCGTCACGATGCTCGGTCAAGTGACGGCTCTCGCGCAGACCAAGGCCAGTACCGTGAATGCGAGCGTCGTGAATGCAAGCGAGCCCAACGCCCTGATCGAGACTGCGGCAAACGCCATGATCAGTGAGCTTGAGTCGCGACGAGCGGAGCTTCGCAAGGATCCCGCGAAGTTGGGCGAGTTGGTCGATCGAATCTTGTTGCCGCATTTCGACGTCAACCATGCCGCGCGTCTCGTGCTCGGCAAACACTGGCGAACTGCGACCCCTGAGCAGCGCCAGCAATTCATCGATGCCTTCTATGGTTCCCTGATGAGCAACTATGGCGATGCCTTGCTCGAGTTCACGGGTGATCGAATCAAGGTGCTGCCGACGCCGGTGCCGGCTGATGCCGTATCCGCCAGTGTTCGCACGGAAGTCCGTCGCAGCAACGGGACTCGTGTCCCCGTGAACTACTCGCTGCGCAAGAGCGAGGCGGGCTGGAAGGTCTGGGATGTGGTCATCGAAGGCATCAGTTACGTGAAGAGTTTCCGCGAAGACTTCGGTGCAGAAATCGATCAAAAAGGTCTCGATGCCGTGATCCAGCGCTTGCAGGCGCAGAACCGAGGCGTGGGTCGCAAGGGATGAGTGATTTTCGGCTCGCCGTCGACTCGGAAACGGGGCTCTGCCGAGCGAGCGGTGAGCTTGGGTTTGTCACTGCGGCCGATGCGCATGCGCAGCTGAAGCGCTGTCTCAGCGCGGGTGGCCGGGTCAGCATCGATTGCAGCGCTCTCGAGCGCATCGATAGCGCCGGGCTAGCGGTGCTTCTCGACACCGTGGCGCTCGCGCGAGAGCAGGGTGTCGAGTTGCGCTACGCAGCTCTGCCTGCAGGCGTTCTACGCCTAGCGCGCCTCAGCGGCGTCGAGGCGTTGCTGCCCGTCTGACTTTATCGACCCGTCAGGGGTCTTGCGGCGGGTCTTCTTCCAGCTCTTTTTCGAGTTCAGCTTCTAGGTCATCGCCGGCTGTAATGCCGTCGCTGACTAGGAATGCGCGGCGCTGCAAATAGGCGCTGCGAATGAAAGCGTAGCTATCGCCCGTGCGATCGAGCACGGCATCAGCGTCGAGGAGTCGAACGCGGCGATCGAATTTGTCGCCTGCCCAGAGGCCATAACGCGTGCTGTCGTCCTCAAGATACGAGCGCGGCTCGCCGAAATCATCGACGATGCTGCCGATACCGTCCCGCAAGGTGTAGGGCCCAAGAAACGGCACCACCACATAGATTCCGTTCGGCACTCCCCAAGCGCCCAACGTTTGACCGAAGTCTTCGTCATAGCGCTCTAGTCCAGCCGAGCTTGCCGGGTCGAACAATCCACCCAAGCCAAGCGTGGTGTTGAGCGTGATGCGGCCGAGGTCGGATAGCGCCGGTACGAATTTGCCCTGTAGGGCGTTGTTGACCATCGTCACCGGATACTTCGCGTTGAAAAACACGTTCGAGACGCCGATCTGCACCGGCTCCGGGACGATACGGTGGTAGCCACGCGCGACCGGACGCAACAGTGCCCGGTCGAGATCCTCGTTGAATTGGTGAGCTACTCGGTTGATCGGTTCGAGCGGATCATGCGCGTCACTGGAACGCGCGGCGGTGGTGGTACAGCCAGAGATCGACAACGACAGCAGGGCAAGCAGCGGTGCTTGCCAACCTAGGGCGCGGAGATTCATGTCGTTATTTTATCAGTTTCCGGAGCTGACTCGGGTCGATCGATTGCCGCGCTTGCCGCTCTCGATCAGCGCATCTCGCACTTCTTTGCTGCGCGCCTCGAATCGAGCGCGCTGCACTGCGCTGATATCCGGGTGTGCAATGGCCAACTCCAATTGTTTGATCGCCAGCGGGAGATCGCCGTTAGCGATGTGATACTCGGCCATGTAGTGATGCGCATCGGCCGTGTCGCCTGCGCCACTGGCCGCCACGGCAGTGAGCCGAATTTGTTCCGGAGTGGGTGGTACATTGTTGAAGAGATCGAGCAATACCCGATGCGCCTCTTTCGATTGGCCGCTCTGCATCAGCACTTCGGCATATCGAACCGTCAGGGGGATGTTGCGTGGTGCGACCTGCAGTGCTTTCTCGAGGCTGCTACGCGCGAGGTCGAGTTGTCCGGCGGCAAACAAAGCTTGTCCGAGTGCGGCTTGGAGCAGCGGGCTCTCGGGCTGCGCGGCCGACAACTCGATCAAGGCGCTGGCGGCCAGCTCGCGTTCGCCCGCTCGCAACTGCGCCAAGGCCAGACCATAGCGTTGCGCTGGATTGAGTGGCGCGCGATCGGTCAACGCGGCGTAGTAAGCACGCAAATCACTGTCGCCGGGAGCGCCGAGCACTCGCACGCGCTCGCGGATAAACGCATACGACGGGCTCTCCGGTGTGATCTTCGGAGCGAGTTGCGCCGCGCGATCGCGTGATTCGGCGATGCGATTGGTGGTGACCGGGTGCGTACGCAAGAATTCCGGTACCTGCGCTCCCGCGAGACCCGCGCGACGTCCAAGCGTCTCAAAGAAATCGGGCATCGCATTCGGGTCGTAGCCTGCCGCCACGAGAAAGCTGATGCCGATACGGTCGGCTTCGTATTCGTTAGCACGCGTGAAGTTGATCTGTTGCTGGGCGGCAGTGCCCTGTGAGATGGCGATGCCAGCCTGAATGGCGTCACTAGAGCCTGTCGCCATGCCGACCAGCACGGCTGCTAGTAGTGCCGCCGCGGAGGCCATGCCTTGGCGACCGCGAGCCTGTATCGACCGTGCGATATGACGTTGCGTAACGTGAGCAATTTCGTGCGCGAGCACGCTTGCGAGTTGCGCCTCGTTGGCTGTTGCGGTGATCAGGCCGTAGTTGACCCCGATGAAACCGCCAGGCAGTGCAAAGGCATTGATGTCACCTTCGCGAATCACGAAAAAGTGGAAGCGTTGCTCGGTATCCGTGGCCTGCGATGCGATGCGACTGCCGACGTTCTGGATGTAATCGGTGACTTCCGGGTCTTCGAGGATGAGTCCTTGTTCGCGCAGCCCACGGACGACCATCAAGCCGATACGGTATTCATCGCCGAGCGTGAGCGCCGAGTTGGCCGCAGAGCCGATGTTGGGCAGGTCGATCGCATTACCCTGCGCGGGTGCACGGCCACTGGTCAAAGCCGCCAAGGCCGCCAGTGCCAAAATTATCCACGGCCGCAGGCTTGCCCTGAGCCGATCCGAAACCGAGGAGCGAGTCTGCATGTTCGAACTAGACCACGCCGAGCGACTCAAGTTCAACGGCGAGACCGTCCGTGGTCAGAGTGTCTCGGATGCGTAGTCGGCCAGTCGTGAGCGCTCGCCGCGCACCAGCGTCACATTTCCGGAGTGGCCCCAGCCTTGGAAACGGCTTACCACGAAGGTTAGACCCGAGGTGGTTTCGGTGAGGTAGGGGGTGTCGATCTGCGCGATATTGCCGAGGCACACGATCTTGGTGCCGGGACCCGCGCGCGTCACCAAAGCCTTCATCTGCTTTGGTGTGAGGTTCTGCGCTTCATCGAGGATGACGTAACGGTTGAGGAAGGTTCGGCCGCGCATGAAGTTGAGCGAGCGAATCTTGATGCGATTACGGAGCAAATCGTTGGTCGCCGCTCGGCCCCAGCTGCCGCCATCGGAGCTCTGGGTCAGCACCTCGAGGTTATCCATCAAGGCGCCCATCCAAGGTTCCATCTTCTCCTCTTCGGTCCCTGGCAAGAAGCCGATGTCCTCGCCCAGCGGAATCGTCACGCGCGTCATGATGATTTCGGCGTATCGATTGTGCTCTAGCGTTTGTACGAGTCCGGCCGCCAAGGTGAGCAACGTCTTGCCGGTGCCTGCAGGGCCTAAGATCGAGACGAAATCGACCTCGGGATCCATCAGCAGGTTGAGGGCAAAATTTTGTTCGCGGTTGCGTGCGCAGATACCCCAAACGCCGTGCTTGTCACCGCGAAAATCTCGCACGATCTCGAGCGTCGCGGTGTTGCCTTGCAGCTTACGGACGATGGCTTCGATGCCGCCCTCACGCTCCTCGTAGACGAATTGGTTCGGTATCCACTTGCCGACGGCAGGCCCCGAGATCTCGTAGAAGGTGCGCGTGCCTTCTTTCCAAGACCGCATGTTCTTGCCATGTCGTTCCCAGAAATCGGCGGGCAGAGCCTCGTGTCCCGGTGAGAGCACATCGGCATCTTCGATCGCACGATCGCTGAAGTAGTCTTCGGCATGCACACCGACGACCGCCGCTTTGATGCGTAGATTGATGTCTTTGGAGACCAGCACGACGCGCGCATCCGAATGCAGCGCTTGCAGCGCCAACGTTTGCGCGAGGATCGCGTTGTCGTTCCCTTGACCCGGTAGGTTCTCGGGCAACTGAATGCTGAGCTGTTGGGTCTGGAAGAACAGTCTGCCGCTGCTCGGCTTCTTGCCGTGGTTGCCCGACATGTGATTCGGCAGGGGCAGACCGCTTTCGATCTGTTCGCGAGTTGCATCGCGCATGAGATCGTCGAGGAAGCGGCTGACCTGACGGACGTTACGCGAGGCCTCCGACATGCCTTTTTTGTGGGCGTCGAGTTCTTCGAGCACCACCATCGGCAGGTAGATGTCGTGCTCTTCGAAGCGGAAGATCGCTGCCGGGTCGTGCATCAGCACGTTGGTGTCGAGTACGAAGAGTCGGCGCTCCCGAGTGCTGCGCCGGCGCTTCGTCACCGCGCGCGTCAAAGCGCTTTCGCCGCGGCGAGCACCACTTGGGCGTGGCCTTCGGCTTTCACCTTGCGCCACTCGGCGGCGAGTTTTCCTTCGGAGTCGATCAGAAACGTGCTGCGCTCGATGCCGAAGACCTTCTTGCCGTACATGTTCTTTTCACGGATGACGTCGAAGAGTTTGCACAACGACTCGTCTTGGTCGGAAAGCAGTTCGTAGTTCAGCTTTTCCTTGGTGCGAAATTTCTGGTGCGAGGTGCAGCTATCGCGCGAGACGCCGACGACTTGCGTGTTGGCGCGTCGGAACTGCGCCTGCAGGTCGCGGAACTCCTGTGCTTCGATCGTGCAACCTGGCGTCATGTCCTTCGGGTAGAAGAACAGCACCACGTTGGACCCTGCTGCCTCTTTCAATCGCCACTCGTTGCCATCGGTGGTGACGGCTTTGAAATCCGGAACTTTCTTACCGATGACGACTTTGCCGTTGGCAGTCTTGGTCATGAGCACTCCAGGGTGTGGCTTCGATCAGGATTTTACGGGTTCGAGGATGGCATCCAGATTACGGGAGTCGCAAAACTCCATGAACTCCTCGCGCAGGTGCGCCAGGTGCAATTTGCTCGGTACGTTGACGATCATCTGAACCGAGAACATCAGCGCGCCGGTGTGGGCGGCCGGATAGGTGCGCGTGGCGACCTCGGCGATATCGATGCCGCGTTGCGCACAGAATCCGGAGAGTGCCGAGACGATACCGGTCTGGTCGAGGCAGACGGCGTCGATAGAGTAGGGTAGGTACTCGGTTCGAGCCGCTTTGGGCTCGGTGCGCTGCAGATGCAGCGTGATCCCCGATTCGGTGGCAAAGCGGGCGAGTTCCGACTCGAGCTTTGCGAGCGAATGCCAATTGCCGCCGACGAGCGCCACCATCGCAAACTCGCTGCCGAGGCTGGCCATTCGGCTCTCGCTGATATTGCCGCCGCAATCGCTGATGACTTTGGTGAGATCGTGGACGAGACCGGTTCGATCCGGCCCGATGGCCGAGATGGCGATGTGTTGCTTCATGTCGGAATGAAGTGTAGCGATTCGCAGACGTGACCGCGACCCGGTTGCACCGTTTGGCACGGGGCTCGTAACATCGTCGGCTCCCATCACTTCCTCGGTACGCTCATGTCCGCCGGCTTGTTTGCAGGCAGTTCCGTTGCGATCGTCACGCCGATGCGTGCCGATGGCTCGATCGATTTCGCCGCATGGGAGCGATTGCTCGATTACCACCAGACGCACGAGACCGACGCCATCATCGTGGGTGGCACGACGGGCGAGTCGGCGACGATCACCGATAACGAGTTGCGCGAACTCGTGCTGGCGGCTCAGCGCTTTGTCCGCGGGCGAGTTCGAATCCTCGCGGGTGCCGGTGTCAGCAGTACGGCGATCACGGTGGAGCGGGCACGCTGGTTGTCCGAGCTCAGCGTCGACGGCTTGCTGGTCGTGACGCCGGCGTACGTCAAGCCGACCCAAGAGGGCTTGTACCGTCACTACCTCGCCGTCGCCGAGGCATCGACCGTTCCGGTGATGCTCTACAACGTTCCGGGTCGCACCGGTGTCGACATGCAACCCGAGACGGTCGCTCGGCTCGCGCAGGTGCCGCGCATCGTCGCGATCAAGGAGGCTGTCGCCGATATCGCTCGCATCGAGAGCCTCCGCAAGCTTGCACCCACGCTCACGATTCTCTCGGGCGACGATGCCACGGCGTGTTCGGCCATTCTCGCGGGTGCACACGGTGTGGTGTCGGTCACCGCTAACGTCGCGCCGCGGGCCATGGCTCAAATGATCGCGCTCGCTCGTGCCGGCGATGCTGCTGGTGCACGTGCGATCGATGCGACGCTCGCGGGGCTGCATGCGGAGCTCTTTTGCGAGCCGAATCCGATCCCCGTGAAGTGGGCGCTCGAGCGCATGGGCTTGATCGACTCCGGAATTCGTCTGCCCTTGGTGCCGCTCTCGCCGTCGATGCGCTCGAGAGTGGAAGCGGCGATCGCTCGCGCTGGACTACCGCTAGCGCCTACAATGCCGGCATGAACGGGATTGCTATGACCGATATCCGACCTCTTGTGGTTCTGCTGGCGCTTCTGGCTTTGCAGGGTTGTGCGGCTATCAACCCGTTCCAGACGAGCTGCGCCAAGCCGGAGGATTTCGCCGGTGTGGTCGACAATGCGCCGCTGCGAGTTCCGGCGGGCAAGGACATGCCCGATACCCGTGCGGCGCTCAAGATTCCGGCCCTCGAGGCGCCAGAGGCGCCACGACCTGCAGACTCTCCCTGCCTCGACACCCCGCCGAAATTCACGCCCGCGCCACCCCGTCAGCCCTAGGCCTTGGTATCATCGCGCCCGTTTGGGAGAGGTGGCCGAGTGGTCGAAGGCGCTTGATTGGAAGTCAAGTAACATCGCAAGGTGTTCGTGGGTTCGAATCCCACCCTCTCCGCCAGTTCCATGGCGTCCCGCATCGGTTCCTCCGCGACGACCAACCGTCAACCCCGCCAGGCCCGGAAGGGAGCAACGGTCGCGGTGATGTCGGGTGCCGGAGTCCAGCTGGTGCGGGCCGCCTCCCTCGGTTTGTCTGAACGGTCCAGTCCATGAGTTACACCGCGCTTGCCCGCAAGTGGCGACCGAAACGCTTCGATGAGTTGACCGGGCAGGAGCACGTTCTGCAGGCGCTGTCGAATGCGCTCGCGACGCAGCGAGTTCACCATGCGTTTCTGTTCACCGGAACGCGTGGCGTCGGCAAGACGACGATCGCCCGCATTCTCGCCAAGTGCCTCAACTGCGACACCGGGATGACGCCGACCCCCTGCGGCACCTGTGCAACCTGTCGAGAGATCGACGAAGGACGCTTCGTCGATCTGATCGAAGTCGACGCCGCTTCGCGTACCAAGGTCGAAGATACGCGCGAACTCCTTGAGAACGTGCAGTACGCGCCGACGCGTGGGCGGTATAAGGTCTATCTCATCGACGAAGTGCATATGCTCTCGAACAACTCCTTCAACGCCTTGTTGAAGACGCTCGAGGAGCCACCGCCG
>JALRHE010000199.1 GCA_023253235.1 Steroidobacteraceae bacterium | reverse complement strand
TGGCCGACGGCCATGCCGGTGGTCACGGCGGTGCCTGGAAGATCGCGCTCGCCGACATGATGACGGCCATGATGGCCTTCTTCTTGTTGATGTGGATTCTCGGTGCAACCGACGCCGATCAGCGTAAGAGCATCGCCGACTACTTCAAACCGACGTCGGTCGTGACGATGGCGGATAAGTCGGGTGGCTCGACCGGCTTCTTCGGCGGCATGTCGGTAATCGACCCGAAGGGGTTGCCGCAACAAATGACCCAGACGGGATTGATGCAGGTACAGGCGCCGGGTCGCGAAGAAGAAGAGAGTACGCATCCAGATGAGGCGATGCCCGAAGGGTTGAGCGAAGAAGAGCGCAAGAAGATCGCCGCCGAGCAGGACGAGAAGCAATTCGAAGCCCTGCAGAAGAAGCTTGAGCAACAAATCCAGAGCGATGAGAAAACAGCAGACCTCATGACGGTCGTTAGCTTCGTCAAGGAAAAAGAGGGTCTGCGAATCGAGATTCTCGATGACGCCGGCTTCTCGATGTTCACTTCGGGTACGAACGCGATGGATCCGCAGGCGCGCGCACTGATGCAGAAGGTGGGCGAGAGCCTGAAAGGCATAGCCAATGAAGTCGCGGTCCGCGGACATACTGATAGTCATCAGTTCAAAGGCTCGGGAAACAACAACTGGAGTCTTTCGGCCAATCGCGCTGATGCAACGCGGCAACTGCTGAACAGCATGGGCGTGGACGATTCGCGATTCGCTCGTATCGAGGGCGTGGCTGACTCTCAGCCGGTGAATCCTGCTGATCCGTACGACCCCAAGAATCGTCGTATCAGTATCACGGTGCTGTATCGCGACCCGAGTCAGATTCCGACCCGTAAGGAATGATGTCGCGCCCGATCATCAAGTCCGTGGGTTTTGCGCTGTTGCTGTGGCTATCGTTACCGCAAGCTGCGCATGCGCAGTTTCTGGATGGCTTCAATCATTTTCAGAAAGGCGAGTTTTGCGAGGCGCGTGAGGCGTGGCTCGACAATGAGCCCGATGGCGATTCTTCGTCGGCATTCGGCATTGCTGAGACATACTCGCGCGGTCTCTGTATCAAAGAGGATCAGATCAAGGCGAGCCGCTGGTATCTGACGGCAGCGCTGCGAGGCTTTTCCCGAGGGCGTGCCGAAATCGGCATTCGATATGCTTACGGAAAGGGCGTGGAGCCCAACGCCTATAAATCTTATGTCTGGTTGTCTATCGCGCGGCTGACGGCAGCGAAGTGGGAGACAGATTTCCGCGAGAACTTGGCCGTCAATATCAATTTGATGCGCCGCGCTTTGACGGTAGCGGAACTAGCCAAGGCTGAAAAGGTCATTGCGCAGTATCGGCAGACCTACCGCATGCCGCGCGAATTCGAAATTCTTTGATCCGTCTCAGCGCCCGAAGCGCGCGACTACGAAGGTGCAAATCGGGAAGGTAGCGCCCTCGGCGTTAACGACTTCCCAGCGACTCGCTTTCCCCCACGCGATGGCTGCCTCGTTGAGCATCGAGAGCGGGGAGGGATCGGCGACTTCTACCGTTGTCTCGGCCGCCTCGGCAGGAGCGCAAATCTTCAGGCCAACCGTGTCGGCCTTCAGGCTCTGCCACTCGGCTGCAGTCATGAATTCGGAGACGTGTCGGAACGGCGCAATCCGCTGCACTCGCGCCACGGGTTTGAACGCCGGTACTGACGGCACGGCGGCCGATTCAGTGTTGGCTGTGTTGGAGGTATCTGCGGGTGCGGCATCCGTCGGTGCAGCGTCTTGGGGTGACGACTCCGCCGAATCGAGACTCGCGGTAGGCGACGCCGGAGTGGTCGGCATCTCGACGCTTTCGATCGGTCTGGTCGACGTCG
>JALRHE010000195.1 GCA_023253235.1 Steroidobacteraceae bacterium | reverse complement strand
GGTGGTGTTCGCCACATCGCGAGCATGCCGACGAAGCCGATTTCGCGCATCAAGCCGGTCGTCGTCGGTCGCGGCGACATCATGAACGGTTCGCGCAGACACTCGTGCAAAGCGCCGGCTCGCTCGAGGAAGGTGCTGAATCCGCGCGCTTCGCGTGCGCCCGCGAATTCACCGATCGCCTCTGTCGAGCGTTTCGGGTCCGCATGTAGATCGAGGACCACAGGGTCGTCGCACCAGACGTGTCTGGCGAGCAAGGATGCGGGATGCAGGCGCAGTTCATCCTCGAGTCGGCATCCGGTATCAGCGAACAGAGACTCGAAGACGTGGCGCATCGTGAACACGGTCGGACCGGCGTCGATCGCTCGGCTCTGTGGCGAGAGGCTGCGCAGCTTGCCGCCGACATACGCCGCTCTTTCGACGAGCGTGACGTCATGGCCGCTGCGCGCGAGGTCGATGCTCGCGGCGAGGCCACCTACGCCTGCGCCGATCACGACGGTGCGTTGTTTCGATCTCAAGCGTTCTGCGGGCGTTGCCGCGTGATGGCGTAGCGGTGGTAGATGATCAACGTCAAACCCACGATGAGCGGTATCGACCAAAGACCCGGATGCAGCGCTAGTGCGGGGATCGTGCGCACCGCACCGAAGGCGAAAAACGCCGTGTAGACCGAGATGCCCGCACCGACCAAGGCTTTGATGTGTTCTTTGAGCCAGTCGAGCGGTGCAGGCTCACGCTTCAGAATGAACCAGAGGTTGGTGGCGACGGTCGCGATACCGATGGCTGGCATACCGAGCATCAGGGGCTCACCGATGCGTAACGATTCGATCAGGCAGGTAACCGAGGCGATCGTGAGTAGGGCCTGCAAGCCCATGTTTCGCCACTCGCGATGGCCGCGATGTTGCTCGCGATGCTCGATACAGGACCAGCCGTACCAGGCGAGATTCACGGTGAGGATGGCGAGGCCGAGCATCATCCAGCCGAAGATGCCGCGTATCCAAACGGGGTTGTCCAAGTGGGGATGGGTCGCTTGCGGATCGACCAGCGTGCACAGGCTGACGCCGATGGCGGCAGAGCCAGTGGCCAACATGGTCCAGGTAAACACGCGACCCCAGCGGCGGTGGGTTGGGCTGCCTTTGCGGCCGAGGACGGGGATCCAGAACGCCACGAGACCGAGGCTGCCAAAGAGAATGTGCAGCACCACGAAGGCGTGAAACAGGGTTACGACAGGTTCGGTCACCCGCGTCATGCTGCCGTTGTCACGCTCTAGTGTAAAGTACGGTTGACGTATGTACTGTCCACCGAGACCGCAGCCGCTCGCGGCGCTGGTGTCCTTGCTGCGCGTGATGGCGCGCGGCGACGGCGACCTGCTGAGTCTTTTGCCGGCGAAGGCCTACAAGGTCGAGACCGGTTGGTTGGGCTATTCGCGTCGCTCCATCCTGATCGTGAACGCCCCAGAGTTACTGCGGGAGGTTCTGACCGATCCGACCGGCATCTACCCCAAGAACGATCTGATGGTCGGTGCGCTCGAGCCGCTGGTCGGCAACTCGATCTTCGTTTCGAGCGGGGCGGTCTGGAAGCGTCAGCGACAGATGATCGACCCGGCTTTCTCGCATATGCGCCTTGGCAAGGCCTTCGTGTCGATGTCGGCGGCGCTTGATGACTACGAGCAGCATCTCGATGAGCAGGCGGCACGTGGCGAGACCTTCTCACTCGATCTGGCGATGAGTCATCTCACGGCCGACATCATCTGTCGTACGGTGTTCTCCACCTCGTTGCAGTCTAAAACGGCCGTCGATGTTTTCGAGGCGTTCACGGTTTTCGAGCGTACCTGCGCGCAGGTGGAGCTGAAGCGTCTGATATTCGACGAGCCGTTCGCGCAGATTCCCCAGCACCCGGTGGTGCTCGAGGCCTGCGAGCGTATTCGACATCACCTCGGTGATCTCGTCGATACCCATCTCGGCGAGCGTACGGCCGACTATGACGATATCGCGAGCGCCGTGATCGAGGCACGTGACGTCGACACCAACGAGGGATTCACCCGCAAAGAGTTGCTCGATCAGCTCGGTGTGATGTTTCTAGCGGGTCACGAGACGACGGCAAGTGCCCTGATTTGGGCGTTCATGATTCTCTCGGTGCAGCCTCTGGTGATGGCCCGTGTGCGCAGCGAAGTCGAGGCGGTGGCGGGCGACGGCCCTATCAGTCTCGAACAAGTGCGTCGCATGAGCTTCGTGCGTAACGTCTTCAAAGAAACGCTGAGACTGTATCCGCCCATCACCTTCATTCCGCGGGTCGCGGCTGAAGCGGCGCAGATCGGGCGACACCGGGTAAAAAAGGGCGCGATGTTGATGATTGCGCCGTGGACGATCCATCGGCACCGCGATTATTGGCAAAATCCGCATGCGTTCGACCCGGATCGATTTTCCGCCGAGCGTGAACACGAGTTGGTGCCCGGTGCGTATCTGCCGTTTGGTCTCGGCCCGCGCGTCTGCGTGGGCGCGGGCTTCGCACAGCTCGAGGCGAGCTTGATACTGGCGCGCCTCTGCCGTCGCTACGACTTCAAAGTTCATGACGTACAGCACATCCGACCGGTGGCGCGACTGACCACACGACCGGCCGAGCAATTACGTGTGACCGTGACGAGGCGCGTGTGACGACGGTGTTGCTCACGCTCGGTCGGCTACCGAAAGCGCTCGAATTGGCGCGCGCGCTACACGACAGCGGTTGTCGCGTGCTGGTAGCCGAGCCCTTTGCGCGTCACTTGACCGGTGCGTCGCAAACCGTGGCGCGCAGTTTCGTCGTGCCCGCTCCGGCCATCGATCGTGAGGGTTACCTGCGGGC
>JALRHE010000162.1 GCA_023253235.1 Steroidobacteraceae bacterium | reverse complement strand
AGCGTTGTTCTCGAACACGCCCGAGAAGCGCATCGTCACGGTTGAGGAGCCCTGCTTCATCACGCCGCGCATCGACATGCACATGTGTTCGGCTTCGAGCATCACAGCGACGCCACGCGGGTTGAGATAGGTCGAGATCGCGTGCCAACGCCAAGACCGAATCTCGCGTGACCCCGTGCAGAAACGTGCTGTCGAGCGAACGAGTAAGAATGTGACCTGGCTTGATCAACAGGAAATTGGCGGCACCGGTCTCTTGCACCTCGCCACCGGGACAGAACAGCACTTGATCAACACCAAAAGCCTTCTTGGCCGCCAGCGTCGGGCCCATCGCCGCGGCATAGTTGCCACCTGTCTTCACCACACCCAAGTGCGGCGCACAGCGCTGCGCGTGTTCCTCAACCAAGATCTTCAGCGGCTTCGCTCCACCGGCAAAGTAATCACCGACAGGGCTCGCGAGCACCACGAGACAGGCCTCGTTCGACGGTTGTGCAGCCGCACCGATGTTGGCCATGGTTCCGAATAACAACGGACGCAAATAAAGCGCCGCGGGTGCTGCTGGTACATCGGCGCGCACTCGATCGATCAGCGTCGTGACGGCCGCAGCGAGCTGTGCCGCATCGGGCTCGGGCAGAATCAAGGCGCGTGCGCTTTGTTGCATGCGGGCGATGTGGCGATCCATCCGGAAAACGTGGACCGAATCGTCCGCATGCCGATAGGCTTTGAAGCCTTCGAAACATTCGCTGCCGTAGTGCAGCACATGCGCAGCCGGATGAATCTCGAGCGGACCGAGCGGCCGGATCTCGGTCGGCGACCAACGACCTTCGCGATACCACGACAACGCCATCTGGCCGGCCAGCACACTACCGAAGGGCGCATTCACGGGACTCGCACTCATCACTCACTCCGCCAGGATCGTTTCCGGATGTTCCAACTGCGTCTTCAGCGCTTGGATCATGGCAGCGGCATCGTAGCCGTCGACGAAGCGATGATCGAACGAGGAAGACAGGTTCATCATACGACGAATCGCGATCTTTCCGTCGAGCACCACCACCCGCTCCGTGGCCTTGTTGACGCCGATGATGGCCACCTCCGGCAGATTCAGGATGGGCGTCGAGACAATCCCGCCGAGTTTGCCCAAGCTCGTGATCGTGATGGTCGAGCCGGAGAGTTCCGCACGGCTCGCCCGACCCTCGCGCGCCGCCTCGGTCACACGCCGAATCCCGGCAGCAAGCGCTGCCAGGTCGTGATGGCCGGCGTCGCGAATGACGGGCACCTTCAGACCGTCGGGCGTTTGGGTGGCGATACCGAGATGTACCGCCCGAAAGCGCTTGAGCACGTTACGCTCGGCATCGTAATGCGCATTGCATTGCGGGAACTGCTGCAGCACTTTGACCAGTGCTCGCGCGATGAATGGCAGATAGCTCCACTCGACGCGACGCTCGGCATTCACACGCTGGCGCAACCACTCGAGCTCGGTGACATCGACCTCTTCGACGTACGCGAAATGCGGCGCCTGTCGTTTAGCCTCACTCATGCGCTGAGCGATCACGCGTCTAACACCGATGACCGGAAACTCTTCGTGCTCGGCCGCCGACTCACCCGCCTGATCATGACGCGACAGATCGTGACGCAGGATGCGCCCTCCGGGCCCACTTCCACGAATCTGCGTCAGATCGATACCCGCCTCAAACGCACGACGACGCGTCGCCGGCGATGCCCGTACGCGTCCAGGGGGCTTGGTAGAGACGGCGGACGCGCGCGCCACCTCTGTGCCGGCAGTTGCAACAGGAGGGGTCGTCGCGCTCACCGCAGCGGGAGCTTCGCGTGTCGACTCAGCCGAGACGGCCTCGGTTTCGAAGACGGCCAACTCAGCGCCAACCGCGATGCTATCGCCCGGATTACCCGTGATAGAAACGACGCGCCCGGTCACCGGTGATGGGACTTCGACGACCGCCTTATCCGTCGCCATCTCTACGAGCGGTGCATCCTCGCTAATGCGATCCCCTACGGCGACTCGCCAGGCGATCACCTCTGCCGAGACCGTGCCCTCACCGAGATCAGGCAAACGCATGCTGTATCGAGCCATGATGTTTAGCCCTCGATCTGCATCAGTTGACGCAAACTACGGCGGACGCGCTGTTTACCGGGGAAATACTGCCACTCGAAGGCGTGGGGATACGGGGTATCCCAGCCGGCCACCCGGGTGATCGGTGCTTCGAGACTCCAAAAGCAACGCTCCTGTATCGACGCGGACAACTCCGCGCCGAAGCCGGCGAAACGCGTGGCTTCATGCGCGATCAAACAACGCCCGGTCTTCTCCACCGAAAGAGCGATGGTGTCGACGTCGAGCGGCATCATGCTACGCACATCGATGACTTCGGCATCGATGCCCTCGGCCTCCGCCGCCGCAATGCACACATGCACCATCGTCCCGTAGGTAACGATCGTTACGGCACTTCCCGCTCGCGCGATCGAGGCTTTGCCGATCTCGACTCGATAATAGCCCTCGGGAACCTCCGCCATCGGATGACCCGCCCACGCTTGCGCTGGTTTGTCGGGATCGCCATCGAACGGTCCGTTGTAGAGACGCTTGGGCTCAAAGAAAATGACGGGATCGTCATCCTCGATCGCTGCGATCAGCAAACCCTTGGCATCGTAAGGATTCGACGGCATGACGGTCTTGATGCCGCTCACATGGGCAAACACACCCTCGGGACTCTGCGAATGTGTTTGCCCGCCACGGATACCGCCTCCGCAGGGCGTGCGTATCGTCAGCGGTGCGGTGAAGGCCGCTGCGCTTCGATAACGCAGGCGAGCCAACTCGCTGACGATTTGATCGTAAGCGGGATAGATATAGTCCGCGAACTGGATTTCGGCGACCGGTCGCAGACCGTTGACGCCCATGCCGATGGCCGCGCCGACGATTCCGCCTTCGGCGATCGGCGTATCGAGTACGCGGTGAGCTCCATACTTCTTTTGCAATCCGTCGGTCACACGAAAGACGCCACCGAAGTAACCCACGTCTTCCCCCAGTACGACGACCGTAGGGTCTCGTGCGAGCATGACATCCATCGCCGAGTTGAGCGCCTGCACCATGTTCATGGCAGTCATACTTCGCTCTCCATCTGCTCGCATTGCACTCGCAGATGATCCGGCATGTCCTTGTAGACATCCGAGAACATGAGCTTCGGATCGAGCTTCTCACCTTCCGTGAGCGTGCCGTAGGCCATCGCCTGCTTCCACGCCGTGGCGACCGTCTCCTCGAGTTCGGCGAGCAGCATCTCGTGCTGCGATTCACTCCAGACGCCGAGATGGATCAAGTGCTGCTTGAGACGCTCCACGGGATCACCGAGAGGCCACTCGGCGAACTCCTCGCGGGGCCGATAACGAGACGGATCATCGCTGGTCGAGTGCGCGCCGGCGCGATACGTCACAAGCTCGATCAGGGTCGCCCCTTCACCGCTGCGAGCGCGCTCGGCGGCCCAGCGGGTCGCTGCGTATACGGCGAGATAATCATTACCATCGACCCGAAGACCTGCGATGCCGACGCCGGGACCACGAGCGGCGAAAGAACGCTGCTCGCCACCGGCATATCCCTGGAATGTGGAGATCGCCCACTGATTGTTGACGACGTTGAGAATGACGGGCGCCTTGTAAACCTTGGCGAAGGTCAGCGCATGATGGAAATCGGCTGCGGCCGTGCTGCCCTCGCCGATCCAGGCGGCGGCAATTCGCGACTCGCCTTTGATGGCAGCGGCCATGCCCCAGCCCACGGCTTGCGGATACTGCGTTGCCAGATTGCCAGAGATACTGAAGATGTTCTGCTCTGCAGCGTGATACATCACCGGCAACTGTCGCCCCTTGCACATATCACGAGTGTTGGAGAGCAGTTGGCACATCAACTCGACGAGACTGACACCGCGCGCGATGAAGAGTCCTTGGTTACGGTAAGACGGAAACAACATGTCCGACTCCGCGACTGCTGCAGCAGCCGCAACGGAGACGGCTTCCTCGCCGTAGGAGCGAACGTAGAAGGTGATGCGTCCCTGTCTTTGCGTACGCTGCATCCGATCGTCGAACACGCGGGTCAACAGCAACTGGCGCAGCCCGGCGAGCAGACGGTCAGGGCTGAGCTTCGGATCCCAT
>JALRHE010000160.1 GCA_023253235.1 Steroidobacteraceae bacterium | reverse complement strand
GCAACCATCGCCAAGAAAGAGGTCACCCTGCGACTCGGCGCGCACTCGCCGACTGAGCGTGAGTCGCCCCTAGCTGTCACCTTGATCCAAGGTCTCGCTCGCGGCGACAAGATGGACTACATCATCCAAAAAGCGACCGAGCTCGGTGTTGCCCGAATCATCCCCGTGGCAACCGCGCGCGGCATCGTACAACTCGATGACGATCGCGGTGATCGAAAGTGGCAGCATTGGCGCGCCGTCGCGGCGTCGGCCTGCGAGCAGTGCGGACGGAATCGTCTGCCGGATATCGTCCCACCTTGCAGCCTCGAGCAACTGTGGCAGAGCCACACGTTGCCGAGCTTGCGACTGTTGCTATCGCCTCACGCACGAACGGGCATCGCCAGCGCCCTCATCCCAAGACCTACCGAGTTGGCGGTGTTGATCGGACCGGAGGGCGGTCTCGACCCCGCGGAAGAATCACGCGCCGTTGCGGTCGGTTTTCGTCAAACCACCTTGGGTCCGCGCGTACTGCGGACGGAAACGGCAGGCCTCGCCGTGCTCACGGCCGTACAATCCTTGGCAGGAGATCTGCAATGAATTCACGACCGACCCTCGCCGTGGTGATGGACCCCATCGCCGATATCAAATTCAGCAAGGATTCCACGCTGGCGATGCTGCTCGCAGCGCAAGCCGATGGGTTCGATCTGCGCTACCTCGAAATGGGTGATTTGATGCTGCGCGATGGCGTCGCGCTCGGTCGCACTCGCCCACTGAAGGTTTTCAAAGATCCGACCCGCTGGTTCGAACTCGGCGATCCGGTGCTGCAACGTTTGGGCGATCTCGATGCGATCTTGATGCGCAAGGATCCGCCCTTCGATACCGAATACATCTATTCGACCTATATCCTCGAACGCGCGCAGGACCAGGGCGCTCTCGTCGTCAACGATCCGCGCGGACTGCGCGATATGAACGAGAAGGTCTATACCGCCTGGTTCCCGCAATGCTGCGCGCCGACGCTCATCACACGTGATATGTCGGATATGCAGGCGTTTCTCGTCGAGCACGACAAAATCGTCTGCAAGCCCCTGCACGGGATGGGCGGACGATCGATCTTCGTGCTCGAGCGTGGTGATAAGAACACCAACGTCGTGTTCGAAACCTTGACCGATTACGGTTCGAATTACGCCATCGTGCAGCGCTATCTGCCCGAGATCGTCACCGGGGGCGATTCGCGGGTGTTGCTCATCGACGGCACGCCGATTCCCTACGCGCTGGCGCGTATCCCATCTTCGGAAGACAACCGCGGAAACCTCGCCGCGGGCGCAACCGGCGTCGGCCGCCCACTGCGAGAGCGAGACCTGTTTCTGACAAGTCAGATCGGACCGAGCCTTGCCGAACGCGGCATGCTCTTCGTCGGCTTAGATGTCATCGGCGACTACGTCACCGAGATCAACGTGACGAGTCCGACCGGTATCCGCGAGCTCGATCAACAGTTCGGTATCGATATCGCCGCTCTGCTGATTGCTGCCATCCGTCGTCGCCTGGAGCGTCGTTGACGTCGGATCTGGTGTCGCATCCACATCGGCAACTCGGACTCGCGCTCGTTGCAGCGGCGCTGCTACACGTGGCCGTCTTGAGCCTCGGTCAGTCTGATCACGATCGTTCGATATCGCCGCGAACGGAGCTACAGGCGCGTTGGTGGCCTTTGATCGACCCGAGCGGCGTTGGCTCGAGCAAGGGCGTTAACCCCGAGCAGCAGTACATCGAACGTTGGCGAGCCAATATGGAGCGCTTCGCCACTCGCCACTTTCCCGCGCGCGCGACGGGCGTATCAGCGCGCGAGGCGCCGGTGCTCGAAGTTGTGGTGAGCCGCGATGGCAGCCTCGGCGAGTTGCGGATACGCCGCAGCAGCGGCGACCGTCGACTGGATCGCGCTGCGCTCGATCTCGTCAGAGAGGCGGCGCCTTTCGAGACTTTTCCGGCACCCCTCGCTGCACGTCAGCAGAGCCTGCGATTCGCCTACGAATGGCGTTTCGAGACTGGCGAGCCGAACCGCTGACCCGCATACTTGGCACATGTCCGACGATCGAAGTCTGGCCAATCATCTGCTAGTGGCGATGCCATCGCTCGCGGACCCCGAGTTTGCGCAAACCGTCACCCTCGTGTGCGAGCACAGCGCCGAACGGGGCGCTCTCGGCATCGTCATCAACAAGCCCTTGCCGATGACGCTGGCCGAAGTCTTCGAACAAATGGATCTTGAAACCGCGGATGTCGCTCTCGGCGCGCGGCCGGTTCTGCGTGGTGGACCGGTCAATCGTGATCGGGGCTTCGTGGTACACCGGCCCGAAGGCGAGTGGGATTCGTCTCACCAGATCGCCGAGGGCATCCAAATCACCACATCCAAAGATGTGCTCGCCGCGATGGCGCGCGGCGAAGGCCCGCGAGACGCCTTCGTGGCCTTGGGCTATGCGGGCTGGAGTGCCGGTCAGCTAGAACAGGAGATGAAGGACAACGCCTGGATCACCCTGCCGGTCGACGAGCGTATCTTGTTCGAGATGCCGCTCGAGGATCGCTGGCATGCCGTGTGGCGACAACTCGGCGTCGATCCGGTCCGCATGAGCCATGTCGCTGGCCACGCCTGAGATCGTCATCGGTCTCGACTTCGGTTTGCGACGAATCGGCCTCGCCATCGGCGATTCGCTCACCCGAACGGCCCGCCCTCTGACAGCCCTGACGCTCACCGGTCGCGATGGCCCGGACGCGGCCGACTGGCAGCGCATGAGCGTGTTACTCAAACAGCACGCGCCAAACCGACTGGTCGTCGGCTGCCCGTATAATGTCGATGGTTCCGAGCAAGCCCTGACGGGTAAGGCTCGGCGGTTTGCGCAAGAGCTGAGCGAGCGCTACACGCTGCCGGTCGAACTCGTGGACGAACGCTACTCCTCGCTGGAAGCCGAGGCTGCGTTGCGCGAGCGTCGTGGCGCAGAGCAACGCGGTCGCATCGATCGCGGCTCGATCGACAGTGCTGCGGCAGCCATCATCCTCGAGCGCTGGTTCAGTTGAGATTTGCCGTATGTCTGAAAAGAACATTCTTTCCTCGAACCCTTGGCGCAGCGACGGCAGCTTGCGCCATCTGTTGACGCTGGAGGGTTTGTCACGGCCTCTGCTCGAAACATTGCTCGAGCGATCGGCGCACTACTCGGCCCCCTTGTCGGTACCCGCTGCACGTTCGAACGCACTGATCGGTAAAACCGTCGCGCTGATGTTTGCGGAGCCTTCGACGCGCACTCGAGTCTCCTTCGAACTCGCCGCTCGCAGACTGGGCGCCGACGTCATCAACATCGAGGTGCAACTCTCGTCCCGACTCAAAGGCGAAAGCGTGCTCGATACTGTTGCCACCCTCGAATCGATGCATGTCGATGCCTTCGTCCTTCGCGATTCGGACGCCTCGATACCGGAAATGGTGGCCAAACACGTTGCACCGAGTGTGAGCGTGATCTCGGGTGGCGCCGGCAGTCTTTCGCATCCGACGCAGGGACTGCTCGATGCACTCACCGTGCGACAGCACCGCGGTCGCATCGAAGGCCTCACCATCGCCATCGTGGGTGATGTGAAGCACTCGCGTGTCGCACGATCGGCTGCGCAAATTTTCACGGCGCTCGGCGCCGGCGAAGTGCGCCTCGTGGCACCAGTAGGCTTGATGCCCGACGAGGCGGAATTTGCGGGCTGCTCGCGCTTTACGAACCTCGATCGCGGCATCAGCGACTGCGATGTCGTGATGATGCTGCGCATTCAGAAGGAACGCATGACGGCAGCAGCCATTCCAGACGAAGCACGTTATTTTCAGGAATGGGGTTTGACGCGCGAGCGTCTACAACGCGCAAAGCCCGGTGCACTCGTCATGCATCCGCAACCGATGAACCGTGGCGTCGAAATCGCCTCCGACGTCGCGGATGGACCGCAGTCGGTCATTCGTGATCAGGTGCGCAACGGTGTCGCCGTGCGTATGGCCGTACTCGAAACTCTGTTGGCAGGTCGATGATGAGCACCCACCCCGCACACCGCGGGACGATCGCCCTCGAAGATGGCGTCGTCCTCTCCCAACAGGCTTTTCCGGGCGATCAGTTCGTGATCCGCCTCGAAGCCAAAAAATGCGCCAGCCGCGCCGAGCCCGGCAGCTTCGCGCATCTACAAGTCGACGATGACATCCCGATGCGCAGACCGCTGTCGATCATGCGCGTCGATCGAGAAGCGGGCTGGATCGAAATTCTCTACAAAATCGTAGGTCCCGGTTTGGCGGCGCTGTCGCGTCGACGCGCCGGAGATCGCTTGTCGGTGCTCGGTCCCATAGGCAAGCCCTTCGAACTACATTCAGCACGAAAAAAACCGTTGCTCATCGGCGGTGGTGTGGGCATCCCGCCGATGGTGTTCCTGGCCGAATGCATGCCGCAGGATTGGCAACCGCTCGTCCTGATGGGCTCAGAGATTCCGTTCCCGTTTGCGACCCGCCCATCGACGATTCTGGTGCCCGGCATCCCCGAGGGCGTCATCGCCACGATGCCGTCTCTGGATGAGAAAGGCATTGCTGCACGACTTGCTTCACGCAGCGGCTTTCCGGGCTGCTTCGACGGCTTCGTGACGGAGCTCGCGAGCGCTTGGCTCTCGACGTTGACACCTGCGGCCTTGGCCGAGGTCGAGATCTTTGCCTGCGGTCCTACACCGATGCTCGAGGCGGCGACTCGCGTCGCCAAGCGCTTTGACCTGCCTTGCCAAGTCTCACTCGAAGAGTTCATGGCATGCGCCGTCGGTGGCTGCGCGGGCTGCACGGTCAAGGTCAATACGCCTGCGGGGCCGGCCATGAAACGGGTCTGCGTCGATGGCCCGGTATTCGATGGCTACAGTGTCTTCGACGTCTGATCCCGCACGCCGCTTGGCGGCGATTCGCAGCCAGATCGCCTCAGCCGCCGCCCGCGCGGAACGTTCGGCCGAATCGATCACGCTGGTCGCCGTCAGTAAGACCCAACCGGCTGCCGCCATCGCAGCGCTCGCGGATCTCGGGCAACGCGACTTCGGCGAAAACTACCTGCAGGAAGCCGTCGGCAAAATTCACGCTCTGGCCGATCGCTCACCGAAGCTGGTGTGGCACTACATCGGCCAACTGCAATCGAACAAGACGCGCCCAGTCGCAGAGCATTTCGATTGGGTGCATACCGTCGATCGGCTGAAAATCGCCGAACGCTTATCGCAACAAAGATCTCCGCATGGGCCGCCGCTACAGGTCTGTCTGCAAGTGAAACTCGGTGACGAGGCGACCAAGGCCGGCGTCATCCCGGCTGAGTTACCGGCACTCCTGCGCGCCGTCGCCGTATTGCCACGACTGCAGGTGCGCGGGCTGATGGCGCTGCCGCCGGCGGAAACCGAAGAAGACGCGCAGCGCCGCTGGTTCGCCGAATTGCGTCAACTGCTGATGACATGTCAGCAGGAGTTCCCAGCACTCGATACGCTGTCGATGGGCATGAGCGCCGACCTCACGGCCGCGATCCTCGAAGGGTCGACTTTGATCCGAGTGGGCACCGCCCTCTTCGGTGAGCGTCTACAATCGCCCACATGAAAACGGGATTCGTCGGTGGTGGTCATATGGGCCGCGCCTTGATCGCAGCCTTGCGACGCAGCGGTGTCGATGCACAGAGCCTGTTCGTCGCCGAACCGAACACCGATTTACGTACGGCGTTAGCCACCGATTTCGGCGTCCATGCAAGCAGCGACGCCAAAGAATTCGCCGGCGATGTCGACTGTCTGGTGCTCGCGGTCAAACCCCAGGATATGGCGGCCGTCCTCGCGCCACTGCGCGCCCATTTGGAGCGATCGCAGCCACTCGTGATCTCCATCGCAGCCGGGCTGTCGACGTCGCAACTACAGCACTGGTGCGGACCTCGGGCGCGTATCGTTCGGGCGATGCCAAACCGCCCCGCCTCACTTGGCGCGGGCGCCACAGGGCTCTACGCGGATCCGTCGGTGAGCCGCACCGATCGCGAACGAGCCGAACGCGTGCTGTCGCCCGCTGGCATGACTGTGTGGGTCGATGACGAACGGCTGATGGACGTGGTGACGGCTTTGTCCGGAAGTGGGCCAGCCTATTTCTTTCGACTGGCCGAGGCACTCGCCGACGCTGCCGTTGCACACGGGCTGGATCGGGATGCCGCCTCCAAGCTCGCCGCTGCGACGCTGCACGGAGCCGGCTTGATGGCGGCCACCGGCGAATCGATGTCGCGCCTGCGCGACTCGGTGACCTCGAAAGGCGGAACCACGGCCGCCGCCCTCGATGCCTTCAGTCGTGCCAACCTCGATCATATCGTCGAGCAGGCAGTTGCGGCAGCGATCGAACGTGGCCGAGCGCTCTCTCGACAACAAGACAACAACGGAGGCTGACCGATGCAACAGGCCATTCTGTTCGTAGCTGACACCCTCTTGTCGCTATTGCTGTATCTGTTTCTGATCCGACTCCTGCTGCAATGGGTTCGAGCCGACTTTCGCAACCCGATTGCCCAGTCGATCCTGAGACTCACCAATTGGCTGGTTTTGCCGCTGCGGCGCGCTTTGCCCTCCATCGGCCGGATCGACACCGCCTCGATCGTGGCTGTCTATGCCGCTGCACTCGTTCAAACGGCTGCCGTCACGTTCATCCTGGTCGGTGCGCTACCGGGCGCCTTGGATTGGCTGCAGGCCGCTCTGCTGGTGTCGATACGCGATGCCTTGTGGCTCTACTTTTGGGCGATCTTCATATACGCACTGGCCTCGATGATCTCCCCGGGCGTGCGTTCGCCGTTTCAATCACTGCTGGAGTCGCTCT
>JALRHE010000107.1 GCA_023253235.1 Steroidobacteraceae bacterium | reverse complement strand
AGAGCGCCGGAAAGACATGGCCTCCCGTTCCGCCCGCCATGATCATGACGCAAGGCGTCGTCATGCTTCCTGCACCTCACCGGGCATGCGACGTGGCACGGTGCGCTCGGCGCCATCTCGCAAAGAAATCGCGGCTCGCCCGCGCGTCGCTTGCACCGCCTCGTGATAGACGCGAAGCAGCATACCGACCCAGGCCAGCGTGGCGATGAGACTCGAGCGACCGTAACTCATGAAGGGCAGCGTCAAACCTTTGGTTGGCAACGCGCCCATGTTCACGCCCATGTTGATGAAGGCTTGGATGGCGAGCCAGATACCGAAACCGACGGCGAGATATGCGGGGAACTTCAAACCCGCATCGTTCGCGAGCTTGGCGATGAACAGTGCACGCCATGCCAATGCCAAGAACAACAGCAACGTCACGATGATACCGATCAAACCGAGCTCTTCGGCTAGCACGGCAAACAGGAAGTCGGTGTGTGCCTCGGGCAGATAGAACAGTTTCTGCACGCTCTCACCAAGACCAACGCCAGTCCAACCACCACGTCCAATCGCAATGAGGCTTTGCGTCAACTGGAAGCCGCTGTCGAACGGATCTTCCCATGGGTTGCGGAACGAGGTCAGGCGACGCAGACGGTACTCGGAGGATACGGCGACCAGTGCGATCAACGCGCCACCGAGCACCGCAAGACCCAACACGTCGCGCCAACGGGCACCGGCAATGAAAAGCACGCCGAATGCCGTGGCCGCCAACACCGTGGCAGCGCCAAAGTCTGGCTCACCGAGCAGCAGGATGAAGAAGATACCCACGACCGCGAGCGGTTTGATCAAACCGAGCAGACTGCTGCGCAACTCGGCCTCACGCCGTACCGCATAACTGGCTATGAAAGTCAGCACGATCACACGGGCAACTTCGGACACCTGAATGCTGATACCTGCAATACGTATCCAGCGACGGGCACCGTTGACCGAGTGACCGATACCCGGGATCAAAACCAGAATGAGTGCGAGCGCTGCAAGACCAAGCAACGGCAACGCGAACTTATCGAGCAACTCGGTACGCACCGTGAACACGAGCGCCGCAGCGATACAGCCAACCAGCATGGTCGCGAACTGGGCAGCGACATAAGAGAACGCGTCACCGCCATCCTTGCTCGCAATCGAGATCGAGGCTGAACTGACCATCACGAGTCCGAGCAGCACGATCGAGAACACGAGCATCAAGGTGACCGTGTCGAGGTGGATTGCCGTACCGCGACTTGCGGAACGACCCGGTAATACGATGGTGCTCATCAGCTCAGTCTCCCCACGGCTGCAGCGAACAAATCGCCGCGTTGGGCGTAATCACGAAACATGTCGAGGCTTGCGCAAGCCGGTGACATCAAGACGGTATCGCCAGGCACGGCGACTTGTGCCGCACGTTGTACTGCCTCATCGAGACTGGCGACGATGTCGGTCGGACAGATGCCGCTCAACACGGTCGCGATGCGTCCCGCATCCCGACCGATCAACACGGTGTGCCGCACACGGCCAGCAAACGCGCCAGCGAGCGGCGAGAAATCCTGTCCTTTGCCGTCACCGCCGGCGATCACGATCAACCCACCCTCGTGACCGGATACTGCCGCGAGCGTGGCGCCGACGTTGGTGCCTTTCGAATCGTTGATGTATCGCACGCCGGCGTGTTCGCCGACCCACTGCGAGCGATGCGGCAAACCAGAGAATTCGCGCAACTCTGCGAGCATCGCCTCGCGCGGCAAACCTGCGGCATCACCGAGCGCCAAGGCCGCGAGCGCGTTGGCAGCATTGTGTAAGCCACCGAGTCGCATCTCGCGCAGCGCCATGACAGGCTCGGCGTCGATCGCCAACCACTTCGCGCCCTGTACGGTCGCCAAGTGATAACGAGCACCCGAGACAGAAGCGATCGAAAAGCCAGTCACAGCAGGCCCCG
>JALRHE010000071.1 GCA_023253235.1 Steroidobacteraceae bacterium | reverse complement strand
ACCTAACCCGAGCTCGCCAAACAGGCCGAGCCAAAGCGTCCAAATCGCCGTCACCGGCGCCCGCGACTGCACCCCGCATCGCCCGCGTCGCCAAAGGCAAGAAGCCCCAATACTTCAGCGACCCCGCCATCGACAAACTGTTGTGGATGACCGTCACGCTGATGGAGGAGCTCTCCGTGACGCGTGATCGGCTCGATACCGTCGAAAGACTACTGGCGAAAAAACGCGTTCTGAAAGCGACCGAAGTCGACCTTTGGCGACCGGACCCGACGTCCGCGTCGCAGCGCGAAATGCGTCGCAAGGCGTTCGTCGATCGCATGATGCGTGCGGTGCACGCGGAACTCGACGAGGTGCTGCGCGGAAGTCACCGCGGCGCCGAGGATGACCCGGTCGCCGCGGTCGAGAGCTGATCAGCGCGTGCGCAGGGTCCAGAGGCGCGCGAGATCCTTCAAGGTCTGATCGCCTTGAACGCCCGCGAAGGCCTCTTTGGCGCCGTCCTTGTTGCCTGACTTGAGGCGAGCGATGCCCAAGGTGAGCTGAGTCTCGTTGGCATTGCGCACACCACCTTTCGCGATGCCGCGCTCGATGGTGGTGACCGCCTTGGCGTAATCGCCATAACTCAGATAGGCCTGACCGATTCGGACGTCGATCTCACCGTTCTTGCGTGCAGCGGCGTCGCTATCTTGTTTTGCCAGCGTCGGCTTGTCGGCTGCAACCTGCGCCTTGGCCGAAGCCAACAGGCGCTTGCTGAGATCCGTCAAAGCCGGCGTGTTGAACACGTTGGCTGCGACACCCGCCTCCACCACGGCCAAGGCCTCGCCCGGAAGACCCTTCTCGATCGACAGCTGCGCCATCTCGGTGTAGTCCTCGCCGCGGCGCATTCCGCCCGCCTCGAAGGCATAACGGAATACGTTGAGCGTATTGCCTTCCGAGGCGTTACGCAGCAACACCAGCGTGATGTTGCCCGGCGTCTCCGGTCGCGGATGGAACTCAAGTTGCTTCTCGAGGGCTTTCAGGATGCACGTGTCGTCATCGAGCTTCGAGCACGAGCTGACGTATAGCTGTAGCGCGATCTCGGCGGGCTTTTCGCCGCGAGACTGCAGCGCCGTCAACCACTTGTCGATGAAGCCGGTCGTTCGTTTGAAATCATTGAGCAAGTAGTACGACTGCGCAGTCAACAACGCCACGGGTTCCTCCGTGTTGCCGGCGGCGATCGCTTGCTCGCCGAAACCTGCAGCACGCTCGTATGCCTTCAGGTTGTAGTTCAGCTGCAGCAACTGCTTGTAGCGAATTAGACGATTGGCGTCATCGAGGAAGCCCGCCTCGAGTCCCTTCGAGAACGCCGCCTCAGCACCGGCCGTGTCGCCATTGCGAGCGGCACAAAACCCGAGCAACTCGGCGACCGCAAAGACATCGTACGGTGGCTTGTCAGCCACGGCCTCAGTCGACTGAAGTGCCGCGACACAGTCGGCCCACTTTTCCTTCTTGATGGCGTCCTGAGCCGTCTTGACCTGCTTAGCGACAGCCTTGCTGATCGACGGAGCTTTGGCAGCGGCCTCCTTTTGCGCGTAAGCCGCAGGAGCCAATACCGCCGCGACGCCAGCCGCGACGATCCAGTGTTTGAGACGATGCATCGACATGAAATTCACCTCTTGTCCGACGCCTTACTTGGCGCGCAGCGCCCAAAGTTTCGCGACGCGCTCGAGATCAGCGTCACCCTTGACGGCCTTGAAGGCCTTAGCCGCTTCGCCCTTGTTACCGGCGCGCAGCTGCGCGATACCGAGTACGAGCTGAGCGTCTGCCACGCTCGTCACATTACCCTTGCCGAGTCCGCGCTGGATCGCTTTGACGGCACTGGCCGCATCACCGAGGCTCAGATGCACCTGACCAACTGCGAGGTCAGCGTCGCCGCTCTTACCGGCCGCGGCATCACGCTCTTGCTTGGCGACGCCGGCTTTCGAGGCAGCAGCACGCTCCTTTGCGGCATTCAGCAAACGGGTATTGCGGTCGATGTCGCGCTTGTCCGTGAAGACTTTTTTCGCGAAGCCCGCTTCGAGCGTCTTTTGCGCCTCGGCCGGAATGTTCAGCTCAATCGCGCGCTGCGCCATCTCGGTGTAATCAGAGGAGCCACCCATGGCCCCGACGTCCATCGCCAAGCGGTAAGCGTTGTACGCGGCTGCATCGTTGCGGCTCGCGAACAAAGATTGCATCAAGTTCGCCCAGCCCGCCGGGTTCGGGTAGTAGGTGACGAGCTTCTCGAAGCCCTTCGCCGAGCACTCCTCGTCCTTGAGCTTCATGCACGCCGTAACGTACATCTGAATGGCGTTCTCGCGCGGGCGCTGCCCACGACGCTCTTGGTCGGCAATCCACTTGCCGACGAAATCGCGCGTCGCTTTGTTATCGCCCTGCTGGTAATAGGTCTGCGCCACGAGCAAATAGGTGTCTGCGTCGGCCGACCCGTCTTTGATCATCTTTTGACCGTACTCGATGACCTTCGGGTAGCTCTTCATGCTGTAGTAGAGCTGCAAGATGGCCTTGGTACGAGCCGGTACCGCTTTCGCGTCGACAAAAGACGACGCCAGGTTGGTTTCGTAGGCTTTGACCGCCGAGGCGAAGTCGTTCGAGCGCGTTGCGCAGAAGCCGATCAGCTCGTTGGCGATGAAATCGTCGTACGCGTTCTTGCCGGACACGCCCTGAGCCTCGCGCGCCTTGGCGATGCACTCCGCCCAGCGGTTCGCCTTGCTGGCGGCTTGGGCGGCAGCCAAGGTCTTGGCCGCCGCAGCACTGTTCTTGGCAGCCTGCGCGTCAGCGACGGGCGAGAAACCCAAGGCAGCGATCAACAAGGCGGGAATCAGAGCGACAGACTTGTTCATGACTTTCCTCATAAAAAAAATCGCCGCACCCGATTGGGGATGCGGCGAGGATATTTCTAGACCTGCTGCAAACGGAGCGGCGTCCCTTAGTCCTGGAACTCCGCCACGTTGACGAAGCCGATCTTTTTCATTCGATTGCGCTGCGCCGAAGCGAGCACTTTGGCGACCACGTCGTACTTCGCACGCTTGTCAGGACGCATGTGCAACTCAGGCTGCGGGTCCTTTTGCGACTCTTGGCGGAAATACGTTTCAAGCTTGTCGAGATTGTCGACCACGGTACCGTTCCAGAGCACCGTGCCGTCGAAGTCGATTTCGATGTCGATGACTTCCGGCTGGACCGGCGGCGGAGGAGCGTTGGTCGGACGAGGCATGTCGAGCTTCACCGCGTGCGTCATCACCGGAATCGTGATGATGAACATGATGAGCAACACCAGCATGACGTCGATGAGGGGTGTCGTGTTGATGTCGCACAACGCGCCCTGATCGCTACCGCCTACATTCATTCCCATGACTATGGACTCCTAAACGTTCGATCAACGCGTGCCGCGGATGCCGCGGTCAGGTTCGGTAATAAAGCCGACCTTGACGATGCCACCGCGCTGGACTGAATACAGCACGCGACCGACATCCTCGTAGCGCGAGTTGGAATCACCGCGGATATGGATCTCAGGCTGCGGATCTTTCACGGCTTCGGCCTTGACCAATTCGATCAATTGCTCGCGCCCAGAGATCTGCTCGTTGTTCCAGTAAATGTTTCCCTGAGCATCAACCGCAATGGTGATGTTCTCGGGTTTCGTTTCGGTCGGGATGTTAGCTGCCTTGGGCAGGGACACCTTAACCGTCTTCGTGATCACGGGAATCGTGATGAGGAAGATGATGAGCAACACCAGCATGACGTCCACGAGCGGGGTCGTGTTGATCGTGCTGTTGAGTTCGTCTTCGCCGCCAGAACCGACACTCATCGCCATGGACTGTTTTCCTCGTCTGTCTCAGGAGCCTGAGGTGCACCGTGATTCGATGCACCTCAGGCTTTCACCCGAGAATGATTTTCGTCAATTACTTCTTGGCAGCAGCGGCAGCCGGAGCAGCCGCGGTCGGCAGCGGGATACGAGCACCGCCAACCAAGAACGCATGCAGGTCGTTGGTGAAGCTCGCGAGCTCCTCCTGAACGGCCTTGTTGCGACGGATCAGCCAGTTGTATCCCATGACCGCCGGAACGGCGACCGCAAGACCAATGGCCGTCATGATGAGGGCTTCACCGACCGGGCCTGCGACCTTGTCGATGCTCGCCTGACCCGACACGCCGATCGCGACGAGGGCGTGATAGATGCCCCACACCGTACCGAACAGACCGACGAACGGCGCGGTGGAGCCGACCGAGGCCAGCACCGCCATACCCTGGGCGAGCTCGCTGTTCAGTTCGTCCACGCGGCGCTGGATATGGCTCGACACCCAG
>JALRHE010000030.1 GCA_023253235.1 Steroidobacteraceae bacterium | reverse complement strand
ATCTTTGATCCGCATCGCGAAGGGATTAGCGCGGCGCCGGATCGTCCGATGCGATGTCGTGGCGTCGCGTACTGGGCGGAATCGACCGAGTCGCAGACGAGCGCCTGCGCACGACGTATTTTTCGCAATGGCGATTCCGGGCGGCTATATGCGCTTGACGCCGATACGGGCAAGCGCTGCACCGATTTTGGCAAAGCTCAAGGTCATGCAGGTTGGGTATCGCACCACGATTACGAAAATCATGGCGAAGGCATACTTGCTGCATCCACGTCGCCACCCGCGGTGATCGGTGATCTTGTCATCTCGGCGATGATGGTGAACGATGGAATAGCCAACGCCAAAGACGGGATGGTGCGCGCTTTCGATACGCGCACGGGTGAGTTGCGTTGGGAATTCAATCCGATTCCGGCCGAGTATCGCGGGCGCAGCGGTGCTGCCAATGTGTGGTCAACCATCAGTGTCGATGTCGAGCACAACTTGGTTTTCCTGCCGACCACGAGTCCCTCGACAGACTATTACGGTGGCGGTCGGCGGTTCGATTTACCGCTGGCGAATTCCATCGTTGCGCTCGATGCGAGAAACGGCAAGGTCGTGTGGTCGAGGCAAGTCGTACACCACGATATCTTCGACTACGATCTGGTCGGACATCCGCTGTTGGTCGATATTCAGCGCGATGGCAAAACGATTCCAGCTGCCCTGCTTCAAACCAAGATGGGCTGGCTTTTCGGCTTCAATCGTTTGACCGGCGAGCCGCTGTGGCCCATCGTCGAGCAGGCGGTGCCGAAAAGCGATGTGCCCGGGGAGCTGGCGAGTAGAACGCAGCCGGTGCCAAAAGGCATGGCTCCCTTTGCGCGACAAACGCTCACTCGCGAGAGCCTGTTTGGGTTGACGCCGCTCGATCGACTCGCCTGCCGACGACAGTTCGATCGTCTGCGATATGACGGCATGTATACCCCGCCGTCCGTCCAAGGCTCGATCTTGTTCCCTTCGGCTTTGGGAGGCGGCAACTGGGGCGGCGCCGCCTATGATCCAAAGAGCAATCTGCTCATCGTCAAGGCCGAGAATCTGGCCACGGTGATCAAAGTCGTTCCGAAGCAGGATGCAGCCAAAGAGGATCAGCAAGCGCCCAAAGATTATTTGACCCGGCCGTTGGTCGGCACGCCGTATCGAGTCGAAGGTGAGCTGTTTCAATCTCCGCTTGGTATCCCCTGTACGCCGCCTCCTTGGGGAACGCTCTCTGCGATCGATCTCGCGAGCGGCCAAGTACGCTGGAAGATTCCGCTCGGTCAGATCAAGCGTGCTGGCGTGACGATTCCACAAGGGGTTCAGTGGGGCTCGCCGAATGTGGGCGGTCCGATCACGACGGCGAGCGGTTTGACCTTCATCGCGGCTACGATGGACGCGAAATTGCGCGCCATCGAAACGACGACGGGCCGAGAGTTGTGGTCGGCGAATCTGCCCGTGCCCGGTATGGCCGTGCCGATGACTTACCAATCCGGTGGAAAACAGTTCGTCGTGATCGCCGCAGGCGGCAATGCGCAGGTCGGTACGGCGCTCGGCGATTACCTGATCGCTTACGCCTTGCCCGATTGAGCCAGTTTGCGACGTAGAAGGTCAAAGATGCCTGCGGCATCAGCTCGCACGCCCCACCGTACATTTTGACGTGGCGCAACGTCTGCTCGGAATTCGACAGCCGTATGACCTGCAGTCAAGGCCGATTCGGTTTCCACCTCGATGTGACAGCGCCGAAATTCGAATAGCGTCGGGTCGATGAGCCAGGCGATCGGACAGGGGTCGTGTAATGGCGAGCCTTGTGCAGCCGGGCTATTGGCGGGCAGGTAAGTTGCAAAACTGAGCAGGCTCGCTGTCGCAACGGCTGAGGGGTTGCCCAGACGTGCGATCGTGTCGATGCGTTCCGGCGTCGCGCGTACTTGGTGGGTCACATCGAGGCCGAATGCCACGATCTCGACATCGGTAGCAAACACGACCTGTGCGGCGTGTGGGTCTGCATAGATGTTGTATTCGGCTGATGCCGTGATATTGCCGCCCTCGCTGCGTGCGCCACCCATGATGGCGATCTCGCGTATGGCCAGAGCGATCGAAGGCTCTCGAAGTAAGGCGGTCGCGATATTCGTCAGTGGGCCAGTCACGACCAAAGAAATACTGCGAGCCGGTGCCGCAAGCAGAGTTCGGATCAGCCAATCGACGGCGTGTTCTGCTTCGGCCGAATGTCGAGGCTCGAAGAGGGGAAGGTCTCCCAACCCCGACTCACCATGGAAATGACCGGCTTCTATAGGACTTCTTTTGAGTGGACGCTCACATCCGGCGTGAATGGGCACATCCTCGCGCGAGGCGATCTCCCGCAGGATGCCAGCGTT
>JALRHE010000354.1 GCA_023253235.1 Steroidobacteraceae bacterium | reverse complement strand
GCACATCTGCTCGAACTGTGGCCATGCCGAGCACATCTTCGGCACCGGTGGCGGTGAGCGGATGGCGACGCAGTATGGAGTCGAGTTACTCGGAGCGCTGCCGCTCGATGGCCGCATTCGCGAAGAGGTCGATGGCGGCCGACCAACGGTGGCCGCCGCACCCGACAGCGCACGTGGCGAAGCGTATCTCGCCTTGGCCCGGCGCACGGCCGGTGAGTTGGCTCGGCGCTCCCGTGATCGCAGCGGGGCATTTCCCAAAATCATCGTAGAGGACACATGAGCATCAAGTCCGACCATTGGATCCGCCGCATGGCAAGCGAGCACGGCATGATCGAGCCTTTCGAGCCGGGGCAGGTACGCAGCGTCGATGGACAGCGCATCGTCTCCTACGGCACGTCGAGTTATGGCTATGACGTGCGTTGTGCGCGCGAATTCAAAATATTCACGAACATCAACTCGACGATCGTCGATCCGAAGGCCTTCGACGAGAAAAGTTTCGTGGATGTCGATTCGGACGTCTGCATCATTCCACCGAATTCGTTCGCTCTGGCGCGCACGGTCGAGTATTTCCGTGTTCCGCGCAGCACGCTCGTCGTGTGCCTCGGCAAATCAACCTAGGCGCGTTGCGGCATCATCGTCAACGTGACGCCGCTCGAGCCCGAATGGGAAGGGCACGTGACGCTGGAATTCTCGAACACGACGCCGCTGCCGGCCAAGATCTACGCTAACGAGGGCGTCGCGCAAATGCTCTTCTTCGAGAGCGATGAGGTCTGTTCGACGTCCTATCGCGATCGTGGCGGAAAGTATCAGGGTCAGCGCGGCGTCACTTTGCCGAAGACTTGAGCGTCTTGAGGTTCATCGCCCATTCGAGTTTGTCGCCGCGGCGACGTTCGGCTCGCACAGGCACGTAACCGAGCTCGATCGCGTACCAAACTTTGGTCACGCGGTTGGATCCGACTCGCGCGCTGGACCAGATCACGGCCTCGACCGGGCCGATCGGAGTGGCAATGCGCTCGCGACCCCATGATCGATATTCGTAGGTTTTGACTTCCTGCTTGTCGATCATCGCGTAACGGGTCGGGGTTTGCCCAAGGCTCAGGGCCCGCATCACCGCGATCTGCACCGACATCGGATCTTGTACGCCCGACTCGATGGGTAAATTGACATTGAGTCGCTCGGCAACGCCGGTGGCTTTGCCCGCCGCGTGATCGAAGTTCAGAGCGATGTCTTTGTCCGTCGACTCCGTACCATCGTCGGCGCGATACTGAATCGGGATCACGACGTCGTCGTCGATGCGAAATACACTCGTCTGGGTGATTTCGCCCGGAAAGGCCAGGCGGAACAGGCCGCGCGCTTCGTTTCTTGACTCGTAGCGCCAACGATCACCGTTGTCACGTTGCAGGGTCAGGCTCGCCGTTCCGGCATTCAGACCACGAAAGATCACTTCGTAGGAGACGCTGAAGGGGCTTATAGAGGCGCTTCCTGCTGCGTGCACATCGAGCGACACCAGCATCAGCAGCGTGATCGCGATCCAACGAGAGGGTCGTTGCATGGTCGGTTCTCCGGTGCCTGCTCAGAAATCGAAGTGGCGCTCCAAGGGTTCGACGAGCGGCTGCCCGTCGAGTTCCGCACCTGCGTCCGTCTGTCGTAAACGACCTCGCGCGAGTAACTCAAGCGCTTCCGGGTAGATCGCGTGTTCGATGCGTTGTACCCGTCGCTGCAGACTCTCTTCATCGTCACTTGGGCGCAGCGTCAATACGCCACGCAGAATACGAGGGCCTCCGTCGAGTTCGGCCGTCACGAAGTGCACGGTGGCACCGTGTTGGGCGTCGCGAGCTTCGATCGCCCGTCGATGGGTATGCAAACCTTTATGTGCGGGTAGCAGCGAGGGGTGGATGTTGAGCAAACGACCCGTGAACTCGCCTACGAAGTGACTCGACAGTATGCGCATGTACCCGGCCAGTACGATCCAATCGGCGTTGGCGGCATGGATGACCGATGCGAGCCGCTCATCGTAAGACTCGCGCGATTCACCGTTGATCGGTGTGACGAGGCTCGTCGGAATGCCGCGTGCGGCGGCATGCGTGAGTCCGGCGGCATCGGCGCGATTGCTGATGACGCACACCACATCGGCGTGCAGATCGCCTCGTCGACAGGCGTCGTCGATGGCCAGCATGTTGGAGCCGGCACCCGAGATGACGACAGCGAGTCGCGCTCGACTCATTCGTTGACGAGGTAGGGTCGGACCCGACTCATTCGATGACGACGTCGCCATGCCCGGCTCGGACATGTCCGATGATCGCAGCCGTTTCGCCGCAGGCCCGCAGCGTGGCGAGGGCGTTTTCGGCGTCGGCGGCCGCGACGATCGCCACCATACCGATACCGCAGTTGAATGTGCGATGCATTTCGTCGTCGGCAATGTTGCCGGCCCGTTGCAGCCAGTCCCAGATCGCGCCGCGTTGCCAACTGCGACGATCGAGCGTGACGCCGCAGCCGTCGGGCAGTACGCGTGGGATGTTGTCGGTCAGTCCGCCGCCCGTGATGTGGGCAAAGCCGTGCACTGGTAAGGCCTTGGCCAGTGCCAGCATGGCAGGTACGTAAATTCGCGTTGGGATCAACAGCTGCTCGAAGAGCGAGCGCCCGTCGATCTGTGTGGAGGCATCGGCGCCTGCGACCTTGATCAGCTTACGAATCAAGGAATAGCCGTTCGAGTGTGGACCCGAGGAGGCCATGCCGATCACCGCATCACCGATGGCGACTTTCGAGCCGTCGATGATGGCGTCTTTCTCTACGACGCCGACGCAGAACCCCGCAAGGTCGTAATCGCCGTCGTGGTACATACCGGGCATCTCGGCCGTTTCGCCGCCGACGAGCGCGCAGCCGGCGAGTCTGCAGCCTTCGACGATGCCGGCGACGACGCGCTCGGCAACGTCGACCTCCAGCTTGCCGGTGGCGTAGTAGTCGAGGAAGAAGAGCGGTTCGGCACCTTGCACGGCG
>JALRHE010000336.1 GCA_023253235.1 Steroidobacteraceae bacterium | reverse complement strand
ATCGTGCAGACGGGTCAGGAAGTCGAAGTCATGGTGCTCGATTGCGACGAAGAGCGTCGTCGTATCAGCCTCGGCCTCAAGCAGTGTGCGGCCAATCCGTGGCGCGAGTTCTCCGAGAACTACAACCGCGGTGACAAGGTCTCGGGTCAGATCAAGTCGATCACCGACTTCGGTATCTTCATCGGTCTGTCGGGCAACATCGACGGTCTCGTGCACTTGTCGGACATCTCCTGGGATATCCCGGGCGAAGAAGCCGTGCGCAGCTTCCAGAAGGGTCAGACCATCGAAGCGATGGTGTTGGCGATCGATCCGGAGCGCGAGCGCATCAGCCTCGGCATCAAGCAGTTGGCGAAGGATCCGTTCGCGGGCTACATCGCCGACAATCCGAAGGGCAGCATCGTCCGTGGCGTCGTGAAGGAAGTCGACGCACGTGGCGCGATCATAGATCTCGGCAACGGTATCGAAGGTCAGTTGCGCGCCTCCGAACTCGGTCGCGACCGCGTCGAAGATGCCCGTCAGTTCCTCAAGGTCGGTGACGACATCGAAGCCAAGTTCTTGGGCGTCGATCGTAAGACCCGCTCGATTTCGCTCTCGATCAAGGCGAAGGAAGCCTCCGAGGAAGCTGAGGCTGTGCAGAGCTACCGCTCCGAGCAGGGTGCCCCGACTGCGGGTACGAGCTTGGGCGAGTTGCTCAAGGCGCAGATCAACTCGGATCGCGATCGCAGCTGAGTCTGAACTGAACTCCGTGATGGTGGCGGGAGCGCGTGCTCCCGCCACTGCCGCGGACAGGCCTCGCGGGGTCCCACATGACGAAGTCGGAACTCATCGAACTGATCACAGCCAAGCAGAAGCATCTGCCCGCCAAGGATGTGGAGTTGGCGCTTAAGCAGATGCTCGAGATCATGAGCGATGCACTGGCTACGGGTCAGCGCATCGAGATTCGTGGCTTCGGCAGCTTCTCGCTGCATTTCCGCCCGC
Organism: Steroidobacteraceae bacterium; assembly: GCA_023253235.1. Lineage (GTDB taxonomy): Bacteria > Pseudomonadota > Gammaproteobacteria > Steroidobacterales > Steroidobacteraceae > UBA964. Next base: position 3,549 of record JALRHE010000336.1, on the reverse strand, counting down.
CGCGACAAGGCCGCAATCCCAAGACCGGTGAGGCCGTGGCGCTCGCTGGTAAGTACGTCCCGCATTTCAAGCCGGGCAAAGATCTGCGCGAGCGGGTCAACGAGAGCATCTCGCATCCCATTCGCGACTGATCTTCATTTGCCGCGAGAACGCCGTCATTGACGTCTCGCGCTTTGCGTCCATCACCTCCTAGTCTCGTGCCTCCTGAAGGTCGCACCTGATCCCCATCGGAGGTTTCCATGAAATTGCCTTTGTTCGTCTTGCTGTCGTTGTCCGTCACGGCGCTCTCAGCGGCTTATGCCGCGCCGCCATCGACTACCGTCGCAAAGCCTGTCGTCGCGGCGAAGCCCGCCGTTGCCGCGAAGCCCACCGCCGGAGCGGCGATCGATCTGAATGCAGCCGACGCGTCGACGCTCGCCCGTGAAATGCGCGGGATCGGCGAGTCCAAGGCACGCGCCATCGTCGACTATCGACGGATCCACGGTCCGTTCCGCTCGATCGATGACTTGGCGCTCGTGAAGGGTATCGGTGCGCGCACCATCGAGCTCAATCGAGCCAAGTTACGGGTTGGATTGGTGACACCGGGTCGTAACGCCACTCGATAAGGGCACCTCTCGACCTGACTCGACGGGGCGTTTCGATTTAACATCCAACTTTAGGGTTATCACCGCTGTGGATTTCGCTGCAGCGGCCCTTCCCGGAGTGGATGATGGCGAAACGCCCCCTCATTGAAACGGCCGTATTTCCGGTAGCCGGACGCGGCACGCGCTTCTTGCCTGCGACCAAGGCCAGCCCCAAGGAAATGCTGCCTGTGGTCGACAAGCCGTTGATCCAGTACGCCGTCGAGGAGGCACTCGCTGCAGGCGCGCGGCGTTTGGTGTTCATCACCGGCGCCTCCAAGCGCGCCATCGAAGACCACTTCGACTCGGATCAAGAACTCGAGAATTTACTGAAGTCGCAAGGTAAGTCCGACCTCGTCAAACAATTGCATAGCGTCCTGCCAAGCTATGCGACTTGCATCTACATCCGTCAGCCCGCGCCGCTCGGCTTGGGTCACGCAGTGCTCTGCGCTCGGCCGGCAGTCGGTAACGAGCCGTTCTTCGTGCATCTCGCCGACGATCTCATCGCCACGGATGAACCCGTGCTCGCGCAGATGGCGGATGTCTATTCGCAAAAACGAGCAAGCGTGATCGGTTGTGAGCCCGTGCCCCGTCAAGACACCGACAAGTACGGCATCGTCGCTGTTGAAGCCGCAGGCGGGACCGCGCGGATCCGCAGCATCGTGGAGAAGCCGAAGCCGGATAAAGCGCCCTCTAATCTCGCGGTGGTCGGTCGTTATCTGTTGTCGCCCACGATCTTCGAACACTTGGCGCAGATCGGACGCGGAGCGGGCGGCGAGATCCAACTGACCGACGGTATCGCGCGGTTGCTGCAGGAGGAGGCGGTTTACGCGTATCGCTTCTCGGGCAAGCGGTACGACTGTGGCAGCAAGCTCGGTTATCTGCAGGCGACCGTCGCCTATGCGCTGGCACATCCCCAATTGGGTGCCGATTTTCGTCGCCATCTGAAGAACGTCGTCAAAACCCCTTCGAAGAGTCGGAGAAAGTGAACATGCTCGCTTACGAGTCGCCTTGGCTGGATGAAGATCTGAAGTTGTTCCGCGAGAACGTCGCGCGGTTCATCGAAACCGAAATGGTTCCGCATGACGCCAAGTGGCGAAAGCAACACCATGTCGATCGCGAGATTTGGCGTAAGGCGGGCGAGATGGGTTTGCTGTGCCTCGATCTGCCCGCCGAGTACGGTTGCGGCGGCGGTGACTTTCGACACGAAGTCGTCATGTACGAAGAGCTCTCGCGCCGTGCGATTTCCGGTTTCGGACAGGGTGTGCACAGCATGTGCGCGCACTACGTCTACAACTACGGCACCGAGGAGCAGAAACAGCGTTGGCTGCCGCGTTTGGCGAAGGGTGAGTTGATCGGCGCCATCGCGATGACCGAGCCCGGTGCGGGCTCCGATCTGCAGGGTATCCGCACGCGTGCCGTGCGCGAGGGTGATCACTATCGCATCAATGGCTCGAAGATCTTCATCACTAACGGTGGTAGCGCATCACTTTTGATGCTGGTCACGCGTACGAATCCGACCGAGCGCAAGCGTGGCTTGTCGCTGATCATGGTCGAAACGGAAAACCTCAAGGGCTATCGTGTCGGTCGCGTGCTCGACAAGATGGGCATGCCAGCGCAGGACACTGCCGAGCTCTTTTTTGAAGACGTGCTGGTGCCAGCCGATTGCCTGCTCGGTCCTGAAGAAGGACAGGGTATGTATCAATTGATGGGTGATCTGCCCTACGAGCGTCTCGTAATTGCGCTTTGTGGTGTAGGTGCGATGGAAGGCGCGGTGGCGGAAACCTCGAAGTACGTCAAAGAGCGCAAGGCCTTCGGTCAGACCATCGGCGACATGCAGACGATTCGTCACAAGTTGGCGGAAGTCGCCACACTGACGCGCGTCGCCCGCGTGTTCGTCGACGATTGCATCGTGAAGCTGCTCGCGGGCAAGCTCGATAACGAAACGGCCTCAATGGCTAAGTATTGGGTGACCGACACGCAACAGCAGGTGCTCGATGAGTGCGTGCAGATGCACGGTGGCTACGGCTACATGAACGAGTATCTCGTCTGTCGCATGTTTGCCGACTCACGTGTGCAGCGTATCTACGGCGGCACTAACGAAATCATGAAAGAATTGATCGCTCGCTCGGTGTGAGCGCAGGAGGCTAAGGATGGCTCTCGATTTGGTTCCGACCGGCGCTGACGTTCCGAATGAAGTGAACGTGATCGTCGAAATTCCGAAGGATGCCGACCCCGTGAAGTACGAGGTCGACAAGTCGACAGGCGCGATCTTCGTCGATCGTATCCTCTCGACGCCGATGCGATATCCCTGCAACTACGGCTACGTCCCGCATACCTTGGGGGGCGATGGCGATCCCGCCGATGTACTCGTCATTCTGCCGCTGCCGTTGGTGCCGGGCTCGGTGATTCGTTGCCGTCCAGTGGGCGTGCTACTGATGGAAGACGAGAGTGGTGCCGACGAGAAGTTGCTCGCCGTACCGGTCGACAAGATCTTCAACGGCTACAGTCACGTGCAGGATATCGGCAACGTCTCCAAACATTGGCTGGAGCGGATCGGCCATTTCTTCGAGCACTACAAGGATCTCGAGCCCGGTAAGTGGGTCAAGGTCAAGGGTTGGGGCGATGCCGCGCAGGCGCGGGCGATCATCAGCGAGTCCGTGCAGCGCTTCAACGCAGCCCCGGATAAGCCGCATTTCTGATCCAAGGTCTTAAGCGACCGCTGCGCTTAGGCGCGGCGGCGCGGGTTCAAGGTCGAGTAATCGTAGCGCCCCGAGTACATGAGCTCGGTATGGCAGGGGCAGGAACGCGCAACGAGTCCATCTAGCGAGATGAGCTCGATTCGATTGCGTGCTAGCGCGACGAGTCCTGCTGCCTCCACTGCCGCGAGCTCGCGCGTGATCGCCTCGCGGCGAACGGCCAGAACGTG
>JALRHE010000154.1 GCA_023253235.1 Steroidobacteraceae bacterium | reverse complement strand
TAACCCGCGAATTCATTGCCCGCGGTCGCCATATCCTCCTCACGAGCGGCGGCTATGCGATGAACCCCGATCTTTTCGAACAGCTCTGCGGCGTGCCCGCTTATGCAGCGGGTTCCTATCCCTACTCACAAGGTCAAGGTCTCGCGATCGCCACTTCGATCGGCGGCTGGCTTCGCGGTCAGGATCTGCATCGGCCCGGCAGCGGCTCCATCCTCACGTCGGAGCAATTCCCGGCAAAGGTCTATGCGCGCTTCGATATGTCGCCCCGACGCCTGCCGTGGGAAATCTGGGTTAACAACCAGGGCCAGCGATTCGTCGCGGAAGACTCGCCCGACTCCTATCAACGAGAGCGTTTGCTGCTGCGGCAGGAAAAGTTACGCTACCAGATCTTCTTCGATCAAACGATTCTCGATAAGGCGCCACCAGCGCTACCGAAATTTTCGCGCGACGAGTTTTTGGCGCATTTCGACAAACATCCGATGTTTCACCGTGCAGACTCGCTAGAGGCGCTTGCCACGAAAGCACGCATCGAGCTCGACGGATTGCGCGCGTCGATTCGCGATTACAACTCAGCCGCTAAATCCGGTAGCGACGCCTTCGGCCGCAAATACTTCCCGATGCCGATCAGCGATCGGGGTCCGTATTTCGCCGTGACACATTTAGGTCACTCTGCCACTTCGTCCGCAGGCGTTGTCGTCGACGAGCAACTGCGCGTCGTACGCGGTAACGGTGAGCCCATCCCGAACTTCTACGCGGCCGGCGAAGTGCTCGGCAGCGGTGCGACGCTCGGAAACGCCTTTGCGCCTGGCATGATGCTGACGCCAGCGCTCGCGCTCGGTCGATGGCTCGGAATGACTCTGCCCATCAGTTGATGTTGCTAAGGAGTCCGGTGCGCGTATGAAACTCGCTCAACTGCGCTACCTGACTGCGATCGTCGATGCCGGCTTCAACATTTCTGCCGCAGCCGACAAATTACATCTCTCGCAACCGGGCGTGAGTCGGCAGCTTCGTTTGCTCGAAGAGGAGCTCGGGTTCGAGCTGTTCGTCCGCGAAGGCCGCAATCTCTTACGACTGACGGCAGCGGGACAGCGCGTAGTCGAGCGCGCCCAAAAAGCCCTACGTGAAACCCAAGCGATCAAGGCCATGTCGCTCGACGTCCGCGACGCCGCTCGTGGCTCACTCTCGATCGCGACCACGCACACCCAGGCCCGCTACGTACTACCTGCGGTCATCTCGCAGTTTCGCCTCAAGTATCCGCAAGTTCGTCTGCATCTGCATCAGGGCACGGCGGAACAGATCGCCGACATGCTGAATGCAGGTCAGGTGGATATCGCGATCGGAACAGGGTCGCGTGACCACCTCCCTCACTGCGTGCTACTGCCTTGCTACGAGTGGCATCGCCGAGTCATCGTGCCGCTTGATCATCCTCTGGCCAAGACCAAAACATTGACCCTGTCCAAGCTCGGCCAGTATCCGCTCGTCACCTACGTCTTCAATCTCTCCGGTCCGGCTTCGCTGCCACAAGCGTTCGAGACTGCCGGTATCGAGCCCGATATTGCTCTGACGGCCCGTGATGCCGACGTCATCAAAACCTATGTGAGGCTCGGTCTAGGCGTGGGGATCGTCGCCGCCATGGCGATCGACCCCAAAGAAGATCGCGACCTCGTATCGTTCGATGCGTCCCACCTCTTCCCTCGTCATCTGACTTGGGTCGGGTTCCGCCGCGGCGGCTATCTACGACGATACACACTCGATTTCATGCGCTTGTTGGCACCGCATTTGGATCACGCTCGGGTACATAAAGCCGAGCGGACGACACGTCAGGAAGAGGTCGATGCCTTGTTCGCTGACGTACGTTTGCCGCTGCACGTTTGAGCCGACGACGACTGATTTAGCTAGAATAGCTCCCACGAATTTCGCTTAATTTCTTTTTGGGGATTCCGTCATGGCACTCATCTCGATGCGTCAATTGCTTGATCACGCCGCCGAACACGGGTACGGCGTGCCTGCGTTCAACGTCAACAACCTTGAGCAAGTGCAAGCCATCATGCAGGCGGCGGACAAGACCGACAGTCCGGTCATCATGCAAGCCTCGGCGGGTGCGAGAAAGTATGCAGGCGAGCCGTTTCTGCGCCACCTCATCGAAGCGGCTATCGAAAGCTATCCGCACATCCCGATCGTGATGCACCAGGACCACGGCGCTAGCCCCTCTGTTTGCGTACAGTCGATTCGCTCTGGCTTTTCCAGCGTCATGATGGACGGATCACTGAAAGAAGACGGCAAGACTCCGGCTTCATACGAGTACAACGTCGACGTCACGGCCCATGTCGTGAAAATCGCTCACGCGGTCGGGGTCTCGGTCGAGGGTGAACTCGGTTGTCTCGGATCACTGGAGTCCGGCAAGGCTGGTGAGGAAGATGGGCACGGAGCCGATGGCCATCTGTCGCACGATCAGCTACTGACCGATCCCGATCAAGCCAAAGATTTTGTCGCCAAAACAGGCGTCGATGCACTTGCCATCGCAATCGGCACATCGCACGGCGCATACAAGTTCACGCGCAAACCCACCGGCGACATTCTGGCTATCGATCGTATCCGCGAGATCAACGCGCGGATCCCGAACACGCATCTCGTCATGCACGGCTCGTCGTCCGTCCCGCAAGAGTGGCTGCAAATCATCCGTGAAAACGGCGGCAATCTTCGCGAGACCTACGGCGTACCGGTCGAAGAAATTCTCGAGGGCATCAAGCACGGCGTTCGAAAAATCAACATCGACACGGATATCCGCCTTGCCATGACGGGCGCCATCCGTCGCGCGATGACGAAAGATCCGGCCGAGTTCGATCCGCGCAAATACATGAAAGAGGCCATGCTCGCGGCGCGCGAGATCTGTGTCGCGCGCTACGAGGCTTTCGGCTGCGCAGGCAAGGCTTCAACCATCAAGCCCCTGTCGCTCGAGGTGATGGCGAAGCGCTACGCCGCGTAAGCCTTTAGGGCGTGAACACCGCCCGGTGCTCGTTGATGAACTCAGCGAGCCCGGTCGGAGCGCGCCCTGTCACCTTTTCGTACGTGTCGGTGACATCCACCACATAGCCTGCCGCGATCTCGGCGAAGATGTCGCAGACAGCATCAAGATGCCACTGGCTGCTTAAGAACTTGCCGAGAAAGGCCTTATAGGCAGCGGGATCTTGCGGAACGTAGTCGATCTTACGACCCAACACCTGACTGAATACCGCTGCCACTTCGTGAAAGCTCAAACGATCACGACTGGTGATGTCGTAGCTCTTGCCTTCGTGGCCATTAGTCGCCAAGCAATGCGCGACGAAATAGCCGGCATCGCGCGAGTCGGTCAAAGCAGCAGCGCCCTTGTCGCCGAAGGGGTAGTAAAACTTTCCCTCGGTTTTGATCGTGTAGGCGTTCGATAAGAAGTTTTGCAGGTAGAAGCTCGGACGCACCATGGTCCATGCTTTACCGCTGGCCCGAATGTGTTCCTCGGAAGCCCAATGCATCTTGTGGGTTGCGTTATGCGCCGTTGGCAGTGCTTCCATTGACGAGAGTTTGATGAGGTGGCTCACACCAGCCTCGACGCCAAGATCCACGAGTTTTTTCTCCAGCGACAACTGCTGCTCGCCGTTCGGCAGGATGATCGCCATCTTGGTGACGCCTGCGAGGGCTGCACGGACAGAACCCGCATCGCTAGCATCGCCGATCGCAATCTCCACACCGGCTGCAATCAGTCCCTCGGCTTTAGCGGGATTTCGCACGAGTGCCCGCACGGGAATCCCTCGCTTGGCAAGCTCGGTCGCCGCCCTGTTACCCGTTCTTCCTGTTGCACCCGTAATCAGAATCATCCCAACCCCCGATAGCTATATGGCTGCGGCATAATGCCAAAGCACGTGGATACCACACTCGACGGACTCCGACCATGACGCGCAGCATCTGTGACCTTTCCGATGACCACCCACAGGTCGTCCAAACGGGTGAACCTCTGTTCCGCGACTTTGGGCAGCTGACGAGCTTTCACGGGCAAATCACGACGATTCGCTGCTACGAAGACAACCTGCTCCTACGACAGGTGTTGTCCACCCCGGGGCACGGACGGGTCATGGTGGTCGATGGCGGCGGTTCACTACGCCGCGCGCTTATCGGTGATCGGCTTGGCAGCTTGCTGATCGAGAACGGCTGGGCTGGCGCCATCGTGTACGGCGCTGCTCGCGATGTCGAAATGCTTCGCGCAATGCCGCTCGCCGTTCGCGCACTAAACATCTGCCCGACGAAGCCCTTACAGACCGGCAGCGGTGAGCGCGACGTGGTCGTCACTTTTGCGGGTGTGATCTTCCGGCCGAATGAATGGCTCTATGCTGACGAAAACGGATTCATCGTCAGCCCGACGCCGCTGAGCTGAGAGCCATTCGACTAAGGCCTGCGTAGCAGCAGTATCGGCAGCCAGCCCCGCAGGGCTCCGCTTTGCACCGGAAGATATTCGCCCGTTATCGCGCCAGCGACAACAAGCTCAGCGTCGTGACCCAATTCGCCGAGCGACGCGGCATGATCCGAGGGCGTCGCGCGTAGCACTAAACCACCGATTTTAGGGATGACTACTTCGCCGATCGAGAACTCGGCTGTAGTGGCAGGAGAAGGTGCCGGACTATTGGGTTGACGAGTAGGCAGGCGGTGTCTCGCCGTCGACACCAGTGAATTGAAGTGGGCTACCAACGACGAGGCGATCAACTTGCCTTCGGCGGTCTTTCCATAGCCTTCGCATGACGAGTACCCACCCCGACCGAACAACCACG
>JALRHE010000054.1 GCA_023253235.1 Steroidobacteraceae bacterium | reverse complement strand
GGTGGGCTGCATCATGATGCGTGTCTGTCACCTGAATACCTGCCCGGCGGGCGTCGCGACACAGGATCCGCGTTTGCGCGAACGATTTGCGGGCAAGCCCGAGCACGCGGTGAACTTCATGCGTTTCGTCGCGACTCAGATGCGCGAGATCATGGCGAGTCTCGGCTTCCGCACGGTCGACGAGATGATCGGTCGTACCGACTGCCTCGAAGTGCAGGCGGCCGTCGATCACTGGAAGGCGCACGGCTTCGATTTCAGCAATATTCTCTATCAGCCGGACCTCGGCCCCGAGGTGGGTCGTCGTCAATCGATCGCACAGGATCACGGTCTCGAGAAGTCGCTCGATGCGACGCAACTGCTCGAGATCTGTAAGCCGGCGATCGAGCGTGGCCAGAAAGTCGAGGGCACACTCAAGATCCGTAACGTCAACCGCGTAGTCGGCACCATCACGGGCAGTGAGATCACTCGCAAGTGGGGCTCGGCCGGTTTGCCTGACGACACGATCCGGATTCGTTTCAATGGTTCGGCGGGTCAAAGTTTTGGGGCATTCATGCCGCGCGGTATGTCTTTCAGTCTCGAGGGTGATGCTAACGACTACGTTGGCAAGGGCCTCTCGGGCGGAAGAATTGCCGTATTCCCGCCGAAGGACGCCCCCTTCGCGCCCGAGCGCAACATGATCATCGGCAACGTCGCGCTGTACGGTGCGACCGGTGGCGAGCTTTTCGTGCGCGGCATGGCCGGTGAGCGTTTCGCCGTGCGTAACAGTGGTGTCGATGCCGTCGTCGAAGCGGTCGGCGATCACGGTTGTGAATACATGACCGGGGGTCGCGTCGTCGTACTCGGTCCGACTGGCCGCAATTTCGGCGCGGGCATGTCAGGCGGCATCGCCTACGTGCTGGATCAAGACAATGCCTTCTTGCGCAAGGTCAACGCGCAGATGGTGGAGGTCGGTCGTGTCGAAGATCCGGAAGAGGCGGACGCACTCAAACAACTCATCCAGCGCCATATCGCGGCAACTGGTAGCGAGCATGCACAGCGCATCATCGATGCATGGCCCACCACGCTCAGCAAGTTCATGCGTGTCATCCCGAAGGACTACAAACGCGTCTTGGCGTGCATCAAGCGCGCTCACGACCAGGGTCTCTCGGGTGACGAGGCCATCATGGCGGCTTTCGAAGAAAATTCGCGCGACCTGTCGCGCGTGGGTGGTAACTGATCATGGGTAAGCCGACAGGGTTCATCGAATATCTGCGAGAAACGCCACTCGATCGATCACCGATCGAGCGGGTCAAGGATTGGCGCGAGTTCCATCACCATCTCGATGATCGCAGCCTGCGCAACCAGGCAGCGCGTTGCATGGATTGTGGCGTGCCGTTTTGCCACACCGGCAAGATGATCAGCGGTGGAGCCGCAGGCTGCCCCGTCAACAACCTCATCCCCGAGTGGAACGATCTGGTCTATCGAGGTCTGTGGCGTGAGGCGCTCGATCGTCTGCACAAGACCAATAACTTTCCGGAGTTCACCGGCCGCGTGTGTCCTGCGCCGTGCGAAGGGTCTTGCGTACTTGGCATCAACGCGCCGCCGGTCACGATCAAGAACATCGAGAACACGATCATCGAGCGTGGC
>JALRHE010000431.1 GCA_023253235.1 Steroidobacteraceae bacterium | reverse complement strand
CCACTCGCGACGGCAAACGAGCTAGTACCGCCGATGCCGGAACAATGCCCTGTGAGTCGACGTGCTGCGCATCGCTGACATCACGCAGCTCACACTCACCTATAAAGGCAGTCAGATCCAGCGCTGCCAAATCGACGGCATCATCCCTCACATGGCGCGAGCACTCAGCATGAGTGCCCGACTGCGTCGAGAGAGTGAGTCCGTGTAGATTGACGCTCGAACCCTTGGCCACTGCGCCGGTGACGCTGAGCTCGAACGGGATATCGCCAGGCCACACGGGTAGGCCGGTGCGTAAGGTTTGCGAAATATCCCAGATCCGAGGTCGATTCATGCGGCGATACTACACGGGGGTAGTACGCGCCGTGAAATCAGCCCTCTACGAGGCAGCCTCCGACAGCGCTGCGTTCTGCGGCGCCCGTAGCGGGACCGGATCTAGCACCCACGACTTCGAAATCCGTCGCTCAGGTGACGGCAATGCATGGATGACACATCCCTCTTCCCGGGTTCGTCGTAACGCCGCCAAATCGATTCGCCAGCCACGACTCTCAAACTCATTGAGCTTATCTCGATATTCGAGAATCACTCTGTCAGCGGGCATCATGAGTTCCTTGGAGCGTGACGGCGGGGTCAGACGCGGCGCGAGTGGATTCATGACGACGATATCTTGCTTGGCGATCGCTACGTTGCGCTCGTTAATCTTTTTATCGAGGATCCTATTGACGAACTCTAGCGCTGAAGATTTCACGAAGATGTTGTTTCGGAAGCTCAACAAGAACAAGCGCGTCTTGTTTTCCTCTATCGGCGCTTCGAACACGTATTGATGGAGCCAAAACTTCGGGGTGATGTGGATGTAGGTCCACATCTGATTCGGACCGCAGGTGCCAGTGCCTGCCTCCATTTTGCCGCGAGTACGCTTCATCGCTCGCATGAGCGCGTTACGCAGCGGCGGTGCATCAAACGTCGACATGAATCCACGACCCCACTCGTCGTTCTTGTGGGGGCGTAACTCGGTCATTTTATATTCTTCTTCGTATTCACCCGAGTGGCCATGCGTCGGGTGAACATATTCGTTGTGAGCCGGATCGAGTCCGTTCTCGATCGAACGCTCGTAGTAATAGTCGACATCGAACGTGACGATATCCGCCGCACGCCAAGCTGGATCATCCCACTCCGACGCCTCCATGATAGGCGGACGCTCTGCTTCGGGCAGATCTCCGAGGACTGCGAAGACGATCCCATAGCGTTCCACAGCGGGATAGGAATCGACTCGGGCCCGAGTCGGCGGCTCGGTCCGCGATCCAATCGACGGGATTTTCTTACATCTCCCGTGACCATCGAATCGCCAGCCATGATAAGGGCACTGCACCGTTCCGTCTTTCATTCGCTTACCGCCGGCGAGCGATGCGCCGCGGTGAATACACGTATCGGATAAAACAGCAGGCTTACCCTGCTCATCACGAAAGACAACCAGATCGTGGGCCAAGACCCGCACGCGCTGCGGTGTCATCGCCAGATCCTTCGCCAACACGATCGGGTACCAAAAATTGATGAACATGACTATCGCTACCTCAGGCTTGCAACACCTCAAGCGCTGCTCGCTCGCCAGACTCCATGGCCCCCTCCATTCCCGTCATCAGCACCGCCGTATGATCACCCGCAAAATGCAGTCGGCCATGAGGCTTTCCTAAGACATCTCCAAAACGCTTGATCTGCCCCGGCGCGCGCACCGGCAAATGTCCGAGTGTCCATGGATTACGATCCCAGCTGCTGATCGCCATCGGAGCAACGCGTCCCTCGACACTCGGACGTACTGCAATGAACTCGCTCAGTGCACGAGCACCGGCTTCGGCATCCGTCAGTCGCTCGTAACCACGGGCGGAGATCCCGGACCTGAAATTCCAAAGGTAGTAACCGCCGTCCGTCATCGAATGACGGAATACCCGGCCTAACGGCCCCACCGTCCAAGTCGAGGCCGGCATTCCGTCCTCTTCCCAGTACGGCTTGTCGACTCGGAAGAAAATAGACAGCCCGCGCGTGTATGCAATGTTTTGTACGGCTTCATGCTGTAACGGCGGCAGTCCCGGCTCGATCGTCATCGTGCGCAATACCGGAGCCGGTACCGTACAAATCACGCGACTTGCTCGGAGCGTTGCGCCTCGACGGGTAACGACCTCAATGTGATCCGTCTTTTCGCGAATTGCGCTAACCGGCGTCTCGAGGCGAACCTCACCTTTCAGCAAAGCGCGCATGCCTTCCGGCAATCGACTCATACCGGCTGACAAGCTGCGCAGACTGTCGATAGACCCCATCAGCGGTGAAACTTTGGCAGCTCGTAATTGCCAGAGCGCCGAGATCTCGCGCGCCGAGTCGACAGGCACTATGGCATCGAGATAACGCAACGCTGCATCACTGACGCCCCGGTTCTTCAGCCAAGCATCGAACGGCACATCAAGATCGGCGTGCCGTGGGTCGAGCCAACTGCTCAAATCTTCGAGCGGTGACGGGCGCGGCATCGTCGTCTGGGCCAGAGCGAATGGCCCCATACCGAATGACGCGCGCTCCGCGAGTGGTAAATCGTTGAGCTCGGACTTCTCCCAGGTCGCTGGATCGATCAGTTTGCCGTGGATATGCAGCGCAAATGGCAACTGGATCGCCTCAGCCCACTTGTAGGTTGCCGGCGATCCAATGCGAGAAAGCATGGACAGTGCACGCGCATAACCACTGCCCACCTCGCTTCCACCAGCCTCCGGGCGACCCTCGATGTGATCGAGCGTGTGCACTCGGCCACCCACTCGATTATCTGCCTCGAGGACCAGTACGCGAGCACCCTCATCCTCGAGAATGATCGCGGCCTGAAGACCAGCCAATCCGGCACCGATGATGATGACGTCCGCGTCTAGCTTTTTGGCCTTCCCGGTCGCTGCGAACGCATGTGCTCCGCCCAACAGTGCCAGTGCGGAGGTGGCACCGACCGAATTCAGCCATTGGCGGCGCGTCAACTTGAGTTTCGGATTATCCATGATGCGCTCTTAGAATTCGTAGGAGACGCTGACTCCCACCCGACGCCCTTGGCTCACGACGTAGTCGACCGCCCTTGCGGCAAAAGATCGGGGCTGGAAGGCACCACTGATGACATAGTCCTCATCCAGCAGGTTTTTTCCCCAGATGGAAACACCCAAGGCTTCACGCTTGAATCGCAGCTGAGCACCAACCAACAATTTCTCGCCGTAATGCAGTTTGTTGATCGAGTCGCGGAACACATCGTCGTTCCAGGCGACGTCGACGCTGGAGGTCAACTTCCAACCATTCGCGAGCTGCGTGCTCAAGGATGCATCGCCCGTCAACTGATGCTCGAGGGTTCGAGGCAGTCGATTTCCGCCGACGATCGGACCTTTGGGCCCGATGTTGCAGATATCCGGCGCACACTGAAACGAAGCGCTGCGATCGACGACACCAGAATTGAACTCGGGGTTGGTATATGCGTAACCGAAGCCGATTGAGCTATCCGCGCTCGGCGCCCAACGTGCCTCGAGCTCGAACCCCTTCGACTTGGCGCCACCCGTGTTTTGGATCACCGAACCGACGAAAGTTGCAACGCTCGAAGCGCCGCTGATCTGCATGTCCTTCCAATCAATCAAGAAGGCAGACGCCAACAGCGTGACGCCGCTGTCAGGAAGTCTGGCCTTCAGCCCGAGCTCGTAAGTCCAGTTGGACTCCTCCTCGTAGCTGGCCTCATTGGGAGCGGCCGCCGGGAACGACGCGTTGAACCCACCGGTACGTACGCCTTGCGCCGCACTGGCATAGAGCAAGGCATCGTCGGAGAGGCGGTAGTCCAACGTGACACGCGGCGTGAATGTCTGCCAACTGCGCGAGGTGCGTGCCGTTGAGGGTGCGAAGTTATTGATCCGAGTCTGAACGGTTTTCTTCTCATCTTCATATCGGCCCTCGATCGACCCACCCCACTGATCGGTGAAGCGATACTCGAGAATGCCAAACAACGCCCATGATCGAACACCGCTGTCGAAATCAGATACGACGACAGGATTACCGAGCGGGTCCGCGCGCGCCGTGAGCACACCCACCTGCGTGGCAAAGAACTCACCTGCCGCCAACGATCGCCCATCCGTGCCGTAAGTCGTCTTGATGGTCGCATCGCTATCGAAGGCAAATGCCCCAACGGACCACTGAACGGGGCCCTCGGATGTCGACTGGAGACGCAGTTCAAACGAGATATCTTCGTTTTCGTTCTGCGAACCATTGAACGCGTTGGCATTGACGAACCGTACGGCAGGCGCACCAACGAAGCCGCAGGGGAGTACCTGCCCGGCGAAACTGACGACGCCACGACATACCGGATGTAACGCGCCACCGGGCGCGAGATCACCGTCGAATAAAAGATCGGATTCGGACTGACTCCAGCCGAATGATCCGATCACATCGAACGAACTGAACTCCGTACGCAACTTAGCCGTGATTTGATTAGATTGATTACGCGCACCGAACGCTTCTGGCGACACGGATACCTTGCCGCCGTTCCAATCGGCCTCGCCGCAGTAATAAGTGAACCCAGCAGGCCCTGTGCCGCAGTTCAGCTTGGTCTGCATGAACTGCGCGGAGTGGTCTACATCCTGATCGAGCCAAAACCCGGAGAGTGTCAGCGTTGTGCTCTCGCCGAGCGGAGCAAGCAGGCTGCCCGCGGTGGCACGCGTCTCGAAGCCACCGGCGTTATT